>NZ_JBNJOJ010000029.1:0-59622 GCF_050113655.1 Vibrio sp. TRT 29B02 | reverse complement strand
ATGATCTAAGCCATCGCTCTCTTTTATCAACAGCGGAACTCGCGGAGAATCATTGAGTAGCAGCAAATGGCCTTGCTGTAATTGCTCAATAAATCGGTCATATCCCATGCCAGATGGGGTCACCTCTTTGAGTTCACTTTCAGACAAGGAGTCAAAATCCCCTTCCACTTGCTGAAATTCGTGCGCCATCAAATGGATAAGTTCAACGGTTTTATACCCCACGCCATGCCCTATTGAATCGTTTATGAGTGGCTCAAAGGTTACCTAGCTTGCGCTTTTATATCCATAGTTCAGATATAAAATCAATTGAATAGATGTCACATGTGTCGCAATTAAACTTCCTTTGTATCAATACTTTATAAAAAATGACACGTACACTGCTCGGTTAATCTGTTCTACGTTTTTCATCATAAAAATCATATCGACTTGTAGGGGCTTTTACGCTTCATTGGTAGTTGAGTCGGAAATTACCTTTATGATAACGCTTGCCTTTCTTTGCTCATATTGCACAATACCCGCCCTTAACCACTAAATTTGTCAACGCTAGTCCTGAAGTCATGCTGCTGATTATCGATAATTACGACTCTTTTACTTACAACCTTTACCAGTACTTCTGTGAACTGGGTGCAGAGGTTAAAGTTGTGCGCAATGATGAAATCACCCTTGATGAAATTGAAGCCTTAGCCCCGACTCATTTGGTTATATCTCCAGGGCCTTGTACTCCCAATGAGGCGGGTATCTCTTTAGATGCGATCAAACACTTTTCAACCAAGCTACCGATTCTAGGTGTTTGCTTGGGGCATCAGGCGATTGCGCAAGTGTTTGGTGGTGAAGTTGTGCGAGCGCGTCAGGTGATGCATGGTAAAACCTCGCCAATTCGCCATAATGATCGCAGTGTCTTTGCTGGCTTGAATAATCCGCTGACGGTCACTCGATACCATTCATTGGTGGTGAAAAACGGAACGTTACCTGACTGTTTTGAGCTGACCGCTTGGACCGAGTTCGAAGACGGTTCAATGGATGAGATCATGGGTTACCAGCACAAGTCTTTACCGATTGATGCAGTTCAGTTTCACCCTGAGTCGATTAAAACGGAGCAGGGACACCAGATCTTGGCTAACTTTCTCGCTCGAAAACCGATTTAAACGCTCTATTTCTCTTTATCTTATCCAGACAAAGCCGGACTTAGATCACTTTTCTTAACATTTCTTTCATATTTCCCATCGCGAATATTATGTGAAAAAGTATGCGTGATCTTTACCTCGCCTACGTTAGACCCCTTATCCGAACTATGATTAACCATAGCTTATCGCACCTATAAGAATATATTGCTTCATAAAAGTCGCAGCGTGATGCATAAATACTCAGAGGTGATGAGTATTGGGCTCCGTATCGGGTGCTAAAAAGAATAAATCACTATTGAAATGGTTAATTAAATGTAAATACAATGCCGTGATTGCTTAATGGCAAAACAATATCTTATTTCATTGATTGGAAGTAAGGACACCATATTCGCTATGCATGCGGTATCTAGAGGGAATGTGCAATGACTGAACAAAATAAAGTAGAACGCGGTTTGTTTGATGAGGTAATGGTACCTTGTTATAACCCAATGGAAATGATTCCAGTCAAAGGCGAGGGTGCTCGAGTTTGGGATCAGCAAGGCACAGAATATATCGACTTTGCGGGTGGTATTGCCGTGAGCTGCTTAGGTCATTGTCACCCAGCGATGGTCAATGCACTGACTGATCAAGCTCAGAAGATTTGGCACTTAAGTAATGTTATGACTAATGAGCCAGCTCTGCGTTTAGCGAAAAAGCTAACAGAGGTGAGCTTTGCGGAAAAAGTATTCTTCGCAAACTCTGGCGCAGAAGCCAACGAAGCAGCTCTGAAGCTTGCCCGTCGTTACGCAGCTGACAAGTTTGGTCCAGAAAAATCAGAAATTATCGCCTTCAAACAAGGCTTCCACGGTCGTACATTCTTTACGGTAACTGTGGGTGGTCAAGCGGCATACTCGGACGGTTTTGGTCCTAAACCAGGCGATGTTACACACCTACCATACAATGATGTAGAAGCTCTACGTGAGCATATCTCAGATCGTACGTGTGCAATCATGATGGAGCCACTGCAAGGCGAAGGTGGCATCATCTCTCCAACCGATGAATTTGTTCAAACGGTTCGTGAATTGTGTGATAAACACAATGCTCTACTTATTTTCGATGAAGTACAAACAGGTAATGGCCGTACCGGTCATTTCTACGCATACCAAGGTCTAGGCGTAACGCCAGATATCCTGAGCACAGCGAAGTCGCTTGGTGGCGGTTTCCCTATCGGTGCAATGCTAACGACGACAGAGCTAGCTCAACATCTGAAAGTGGGTACTCATGGTTCTACATATGGCGGTAACCCATTAGCGTGTGCCGTTGCTGAAGCCGTCGTGGATGTGGTGAGCGCACCAGAAACATTAGCGGGTGTTGCAGAGCGTGAAGTTTTGTTCCGTGAAGGACTAGCGAAACTGAACGACAAGTACAACATGTTCTCTGAAGTTCGTGGTAAAGGTCTGCTGCTTGGTGCGGCATTGAATGATGAATGGCAAGGTCGTGCTCGTGACGTACTTGTTGCGGCGGGCAAAGAAGGTCTAATGGTGCTGGTAGCAGGAACAAACGTTGTTCGCTTCACCCCATCACTAGTCATCACTAAAGAAGAAATCAAGGAAGGACTGGCGCGACTAGATAAAGCTCTAGCGACGTTAGTTAAATAAGAATAAAAGCGTCGAGTTACGAGTAGCGAGATAGCGGTTTCTAGTCTCGTTACTCGCTACTTTTCGACTCGAAACTTAAGTTACTTGCATCAGGAGGGAGTATCGATGCTGGTTGTTCGCCCTATCGCAATGTCGGACTACGATGCGCTGCACACGTGCGCAGTGGAATCTGGTCACGGATTCACATCTCTACCAATTAACGAAGAACTGTTAAAAAACCGAATTACTCATTCAGAGTACAGCTTTACTAAGCCTGACGTAACCTCACCGGGTGACGAAGGTTATCTAATGGTTGGCTTTGATAGTGAGACTGGCGAAGTTGCTGGTTGTACAGGTATCGAAGCGTCCATCGGTTGGGATGTTCCTTTTTACTCATACCATATTAGTACCATCGTTCACGCATCAGCTAAGCTAGGCGTAAACAACGTCGTGAAGCTGCTGACATTTGGTAACAACTACACGGGTTGTAGCGAGATCTGTACTCTGTTCTTACGCCCAGACTTCCGTCGTGGTTTGAATGGTCGTTTAATGTCTAAATGTCGTTTTTTAATGATGGCTGAGCATCCACACCGTTTCTCGAAAACGGTATTTGCTGAAATGCGCGGCGTCTCAGATGCAGAAGGCAACTCACCATTCTGGCAATGGCTACAAGAACATTTCTTCTCCATTGACTTCACAATGGCGGATTACCTTACAGGTATAGGTAAGAAAGGCTTTATCGCTGACCTAATGCCTAAACTACCAATCTACATCAACTTGCTAAGTAAAGAAGCACAGGCAGTGATTGGTCAAGTACACGAAAATACTAAACCCGCTTTACGCTTATTAGAGAAAGAGGGCTTTACTTGCCGTAACTACGTCGACATCTTCGATGGCGGCCCGACGGTAGAGTGTGATGTGCGCAATATTGAATCGGTGCGTCACTCCTTCCGAGCCAAAGTGACGATCGCGGAACACTCAAGTTCTCAAGACTACTTAATCTCAAACACTTCGTTTGAAGATTTCCGCGCGACGGCAACGAAAGCCGCTTATGACCAAGCTTCAGAGACAGTTATTCTTTCTCCAGAAGTGGCGCACGCGCTGAGAGTTGGTGAAGGCGAATTCGTTCGCATGTTGGCTCAGTAATAGAGCCAGATATTACGCAGAATCTGAAGGAACACATTATGACACATTGGATTGCCGGAGAGTGGGTAGCAGGTCAGGGTGAGTCAATGAACTCAACCAGCCCTTACAACAATGAAGTAATCTGGCAGGGCGAGAGTGCAACGCCAGAGCAAGTTGAACA
Organism: Vibrio sp. TRT 29B02; assembly: GCF_050113655.1. Classification (NCBI taxonomy): domain Bacteria; kingdom Pseudomonadati; phylum Pseudomonadota; class Gammaproteobacteria; order Vibrionales; family Vibrionaceae; genus Vibrio; species Vibrio sp. TRT 29B02. Next base: position 55,576 of record NZ_JBNJOJ010000029.1, on the reverse strand, counting down.
GGCGGTTTCTGCCGCACGCAATGCATTTGTTGGCTGGAAAAACCTAAGCTTTGCTGAGCGTGAAGCCTTCGTACTTGCTTTTGCCGAAAAGGTAAAAGAGAACAGCGAAGAAATCGCGCAGATTATCGCGAAAGAAACAGGTAAGCCAATTTGGGAAACTCGCACTGAAGCAGCAGCAATGGCTGGCAAGATCGCAATCTCGATCCGTGCTTATCATGAGCGTACTGGCGAAGCACAGCGTGAAGCTGCGGGTAACCAAATTGTTTTGCGTCACCGTCCACTAGGCGTGATGGCTGTGTTTGGGCCATACAACTTCCCAGGCCATCTACCAAATGGTCACATCGTACCTGCATTGCTTGCAGGTAATACCGTTGTATTCAAACCTTCTGAGCAGACGCCATTTACGGGTGAATTTGCCATGAAGCTGTGGGATCAGGTTGGCTTGCCAAAAGGTGTCATCAACCTTGTCCAAGGTGCGAAAGAGACAGGTATCGCTCTAGCCAATTCTAAAGGGCTAGATGGCGTTCTCTTTACGGGCAGTGCCAATACTGGTCACATCCTTCACCGTCAGTTCGCAGGTCAGCCGGGCAAAATGCTGGCTCTAGAGATGGGGGGTAACAACCCTATGGTTATCTCTGAAAATTACGGTGATCTGGACGCAACGGTTTATACCATTATTCAATCTGCATTCATTAGTGCTGGCCAGCGTTGTACATGTGCTCGTCGCCTATATGTTCCTGTTGGTGAGAAGGGTGATCTATTGGTCAATAAGCTTGTACAAGCGACCAATAAGATTCGCGTCGATCAGCCATTCGCAGAACCTGCACCATTCATGGGGCCGCAGATTTCTAAAGCAGCGGCAGACTTTATCCTTGCTGCACAGGCAAACTTGCAAACACTGGGTGGTGTCAGTTTGGTTGAAGCGAAAGCGGGTGAAGCCGCCTTTGTTACTCCGGGTATTATTGACGTTACTGCGATTGCACAGCTACCTGATGAAGAGTACTTTGGCCCTCTGCTACAGGTCGTACGCTACCAAGGTCTGGAAAAAGCGGTTGAACTTGCCAACGACACACGCTTTGGGTTATCTGCTGGCTTAGTATCGACAGACGATAGCGAGTGGAACTACTTTGTTGACCATATTCGTGCAGGCATTGTTAACCGTAACCGTCAGCTCACTGGAGCAAGTGGTGATGCACCGTTCGGTGGCCCAGGCGCTTCTGGCAACCTAAGGCCAAGTGCTTACTATGCAGCGGATTACTGTGCGTACCCAATGGCTTCGATGGAAGGTGGCGAGACACTTCTTCCTGAAACATTAAGCCCAGGTGTTGAACTGTAGAGCGTGAAGTTCGCTTAGATATTTCCCTTTTTGCCTCCCTGAGCCAGGAGGCATTTTTGAACGTAAACAACCCCTATACAAGGAGGCGTTATGACGCCAGATGTTTTATTCCAGCAGTTATGGAATGACTATATTCAACGCTTGTGTCCCTCTGCTGAAAAAGTACACCAACTTCTGCAAGAAGACGAAGCATTGATCAATGACCATATTGCACTACGTACTTTCAACGTTGAGCCGTTAGGTATCGCGACTCTAGCACAACCTTTTCTAGATGCTGGCTACAAGCCGTGTGGCGATTACGTTTTTGAAAGCAAAAAGCTCGCGGCGAAACATTTTGAACATCCCGATCCAAAACAGCCAAAAGTATTTATCAGTGAACTAAAAGTTGATGAGTGTTCTAGTGAACTTCAAGCGATTGTTACCAAGCTAGTCGAGCAAGTAGACGCGGATAAGCTAACAGGTCATGAGTTCTTGTACGGTGGCCGACTATGGGATATTAGTCATGCGGATTACCAAACGCTGGCTAAAGAAAGCGAGTACGCGGCTTGGTTAGCTGCCCATGGTTACGGTGCGAACCACTTTACTGTCAGTGTTAACCAACTTAATGCGTTTGATGAGGTGAAAGGTGTTAATGATCACCTTCGCTCAGCTGGCTTTACTATCAACGAGTTTGGTGGCGAAGTGAAAGGCACGCCTGAAGTGTTGCTTGAGCAATCTTCAACGATGGCTGATAAAGTGCCGGTTCAGTTTACTGAAGGTAGTGAAATCATCCCTGGAGGCTTCTACGAGTTTGCTAAACGTTATCCAATGCCTAATGGCGAGCTTTACCCAGGATTTGTGGCAGCGTCTGCTGACAAGATCTTCGAAAGCACTAACGGGTAAAGAGCAGAAGCGAGAGTCGAGACCGGACTTCGTCCTGCGAGCATTTAGAACGGGCTGCGCCCTTCGAGAACACTGTGTTCCGAGATGGGGCTTCAAAAGATAGTGGCGGGTAGAAGTTGATAACAGCTTTGTGGTTAAAGGTGTTGACGAAACTAGTCCTCAATAAGCCATAATTTTCTCGAAAACAAAAAGCCACCAATGTTTCCATTGGTGGCTTTTATAATTTAGTGCTTAATCGAAATTAACGAGTACCGTAAACAACGATTGTTTTACCGTGTGCAGAAATTAGGTTCTGCTCTTCAAGCATCTTCAAGATACGGCCAACTGTTTCGCGAGAACAGCCAACGATTTGACCAATCTCTTGGCGAGTGATCTTGATTTGCATGCCATCTGGGTGAGTCATTGCATCAGGTTGCTTCGCTAGGTTTAGTAGCGTTTGAGCAATACGACCCGTTACGTCTAGGAATGCTAGGTCGCCCACTTTTTGGCTCGTCACTTGTAGGCGACTTGCCATCTGCGCTGAAAGGCGCATTAAGATATCTGGGTTCACTTGGATAAGCTGACGGAACTTCTTGAATGAGATTTCCGCAACTTCACAAGGAGATTTTGCTCGAACCCATGCGGTACGCTCTTGGTCTTCTTCGAATAGACCAAGTTCACCGATGAAGTCACCTTGGTTTAGGTAAGAAAGGATCATCTCCTTACCTTCTTCGTCTTTGATAAGAACCGCAACAGAACCTTTAACAATGTAGTACAAAGTTTCCGCTTTCTCGCCCGCGTGAATTAGCGTGCTTTTTGAAGGGTACTTATGAATATGACAATGTGAAAGGAACCACTCTAATGTTGGGTCGGTTTGAGGTTTACCTAGAACCATAATATCTCACTTCCTCTGCAGGGTACGCTTGCCGCTTTCCATGTTTAAGCTAAGCCTTAATTAAGACCTACTAGGATAAGAGCACTTTATAAATGCTGCAAGCCAACTTATGTGTCGGTTACAAATAGTATCCTTTTTCTGGCATGATTTCTTGATTTTAATCGGGTACAACAGGCTTTTTGGTACGCAAAACTGTGCACATGATCACGGTATGAAAAGTAATCGTGTTCTAGTTGTGAGCCTTAACCGATTTTGCCCGTTTCTATCAATTGTTGCAGGATAGGGCGAACAATTAATTCCATCGCAAAACTCATTTTTCCGCCTGGTACAACAATGGTGTTGTGGCGTGACATAAACGAACCATCAATCATAGCCAGTAGGTATGGGAAATCGACATTCTTGATACCACGAAGTCGAATGACGACGAAACTTTCGTCCAAACTCGGTATCCCTTTCGCATTTAAAGGGTTTGATGTATCAACGGTCGGAACGCGCTGAAAGTTGATATGAGTTCGGGAAAACTGTGGAGTAATATAGTTTAGATAGTCGTCCATTGAACGTACTATTGAGTCCATGACGGCTTCACGAGAATGACCGCGATCGCGAGTATCACGAACAAACTTTTGAATCCATTCTAAGTTGACGATCGGCACCATGCCTATCAGAAAGTCGACATGTTGTGCGACGTTAACGTCACCATCTACCACCCCCCCGTGTAGCCCTTCATAAAAGAGTACATTGGAGTTTTCTGGTAGGTCTTGCCAAGGCGTAAAAGTACCGGGCATCTGGTTATAAGGTACTGCCTCGTCAAACGTATGGAGGTAGCGACGTACCTGACCATTACCTTCGTGTCCGTATTTACGGAAAAACTCGGCTAGGCCACCAAAGTCGTTCGCTTGTGGGCCAAAGTAACTGATGTGACGGCCTTGCTCGCGAGCCTTACGGATTTCGACATCCATTTCAGGGCGAGTAAAGCGGTGGAAGCTATCCCCTTCGACCCACGCGGCTTTAACGTTCATCATATTGAACATTTTGCGGAAGGCTTCCGAGGTAGTCGTTGTGCCAGCGCCAGATGAACCAGTCACGGCAATAATAGGGTGTTTAGCGGACATGACAAACCTTGTCTGTAAGTTACATTCCATGAATCAATGCCCACTATAACATGCTTTAGCAGACATTGACTGTATGCAGTTCTCTAAATCAAAAACGGTTCTTTAGTTGGATATCGACACTTTCATGCAGTTCTGAATAAACCACAACCGCTTCCCCTGACTCTAGTTGAGAGTGGATTTGGTCAACTTTGTCTTGTAGTGAAACCTCGACATCACCATAGTCTGTTCCTTCGCGAAGAATAAACTCGCGTATCAGATTCTCCAGTGTCTCCGGTGCAATTTGTTGCCATGGGACGATCATAAAGACCTCTTCATTTTATGTTCGGTGAATTGTGCGCGCTATTATGCCGAAGCGGCAAGACTTTCATAGTAGGCAGGCAGAGCTTCTTCTAACCAAAATCTTGGCTTGAGTGCGCTACCTGTAACAAATCCCACATGGCCACCTTGTTCAAACAGCCGATAGTCGATGTTATCGGGCAGCACGTATTTGGGGATGACATCTTCGGTCATGAACGGGTCATCCTTGGCGTGGATGATCTGTGTTGGCAGCGTGATTTCTTTGAGTCGATGTATCCCTGAGCACTGGTGATAATAATCGGCTGCATCTTTGAAACCATGCAAAGGTGCGGTGATAAGGTCATCGAACTCGTACAATTTGGTGACACGCTTGATATTCTGATAGCTCAATCCCAACTCGCCTTTTAACAGATGGTGTTTTTGTAGAGCGCTTTTCTTTAGCGATGACAGCAAATAGCTTTTGTACAACTTGGAAAAGCCTTGCTCGATACGTTCTGAGCAGGCCGATAGGTCGAGTGGCGCAGAAACAATGGTTGCGGCATCGAGTAAAGGCTGGCTGTTGTAGGTAGCGAGATAGTTGGCCAGCATATTTCCACCCAAAGAAATGCCAACCGCGACCTTGGTCTGTGTTGGGAAACGTTGGTTGAGGTGCTCTAAGAAAAAGCGTGCGTCTTCCACCTCGCCGGAGTGATAGGCGCGGGCGAGTCTGTTGGGCTTACCACTACAGCCACGAAAATGCATCATCACAGAGAGCCAACCTTGTTTGGCGAAGGCATCCATTAGACCATTCGCATACGGACTGTAAAAACAGCCTTCCAAGCCGTGAAAAAGAACAAAAATAGGCTTATCAGTGTTTGATTGCTGATCGACGTTTTCACTCCAAGCAATATCAAGAAAGTCACCATCAGGCGTATCTAAAGTTTGCCAGACGGGTTCAAATAAGGCTTTCTTCCGAATAAATCGCGGTGCGAGTGTTTGTAGGTGAGGATTTGTTAATCCTTTAGCAGCAACAAATTGAGTCATAAAGGCTCTCTACAGGTTGGCAATGTTGTCTATGGGGTCGGCAAAGGCTGAATAGAGTTGTTCGCCACCTAATTGACGGCAGTAGCGCAAGGTCAGGGGTTCTGCGTGATTCGTACTCAATTCGATGGTGTTAATACAGTCAACCAGATCGGATTGTTGCTGCTTTTCAAGTTGCAACTCAAATTGGAGTGACTCGCGATACAGAGTATCAGGTAGGTGGAACTTCAACTTACGTCGTAACTCCCTATAGCTCAGAAGTAAGGCTTCGGAACGGCCTAAACACTCTTCTACGCGATGCCAGTCCTCTTCGCCAAAGCAGACCTGCTGTTCATCAAGCCACTTGAGTAACAACAGCAGGTTAACGTTGCCTTTAAATTGGTTTTGCAGATGTAAGCACGCCTCTTTTACTTCTCGCACGCTATAGTACTGTAGGCTAAATTGCCATAAGCGTTCGAGTGTTAGAGAAATTGAGGCGGGCTTTGAACTCATTGACTATTGAACTCCTGTTCCATCTGTTCTAGCTCTTCCTGTAGAGCCATCCACTCTATTTCGACCTCTTCAAGCAAGCTTTTACTTTCTGCTTGAAGCGCTAGTACTTGGTTAAGTTTAGCTTTATTTTCGGCGTCATAAAGTGAGTTATCTGATAATTGGGCCTCTGCTTGTGCTAAGGCTTCTCCCAACTTATCCATTTTCTCTTCAAGTTTTGTCAGGTTTTTGCGAATAGGTGCAGTCTGTTTGCGAAATTCTGCTTCACGGCGTTTTTGGTCTTTTTTCGCCGCCGCACTGTTTTCAGACTTTTTCTCTGGTTGTTGTGCTTGCGCTTCACGGCGTTCCGATTTTTGTTGTTCAGTCAGCCACTTGTAGTAATCGTTTAGGTCACCATCAAATGGAGCCACTTGGCGATCGTGAACCAAGTAAAGATCGTCTGTTGTCGCACGAAGTAAGTAGCGGTCGTGGGAAACAATGACCATTGCGCCTTCAAACGTTTGTAGCGCCATAGTTAAGGCTTGACGCATATCGAGATCGAGGTGGTTGGTTGGTTCATCGAGAAGTAAAAGGTTTGGTTTTTGCCAAACAATCAGAGCGAGAACAAGACGCGCTTTTTCACCGCCAGAGAAGGGGGCTACTTTTTCTAGTGCTTTATCACCCTGAAAGCCAAAACTGCCGAGGTAGTTACGTAGCTCGAGTTCGTTTTTGTCAGGCGCAATTTGCATCATGTGTTGCAGAGGGGTTTCCTCTGGGTGCAAAGTTTCTAGCTGATGCTGCGCAAAGTAGCCAATCTTAACCCCTTGAGAGTAGGTTAAGTCACCACCTTGAGGTTTGAGTTCTCGAGAAAGGAGCTTAATCAGGGTCGATTTACCCGCACCATTACGTCCAAGTAAGCCAATTCGACTACCAGGCACCAAGTTAAGGCGAATCTTTTCTAAAATCAGATTGTCACTATATCCCGCCGAGACTTCGTCCATCATGATGATTGGGTTAGGAAGTGCATCAGGATCGCGGAACTGGAAACTGAATGGGTTATCCAACTGTGCGGGCAGAACTTTCTCCATACGCTCCAGCGCTTTGATTCGGCTTTGAGCTTGACGCGCTTTCGAGGCTTTGTAGCGGAAACGGTCAATGTAGCTTTGCATGTGGGACATCTGCTTCTGCTGTTTCTCAAACTGAGCTTGTTGCAGAATCAGTTTTTGAGCACGCTGCTCTTCAAATGATGAGTAGTTACCCGTGTACTCATTTAGTCTTTGGTTCTCGACGTGAATGATTCGACCTACGATAGGATCTAAGAAATCTCGGTCGTGAGAGATAAGAACCAGCGTACCTGGGTAATTTTGTAGCCAGCGTTCTAGCCACATAACCGCATCAAGGTCTAAGTGGTTGGTTGGCTCATCGAGTAGCAGTAGATCTGAGCGACATAGAAGAGCTTGTGCTAAGTTAAGACGCATACGCCAGCCGCCGGAGAACTGAGTTAAGTTCCAACTCATTTGCTGCTGGCTAAAACCAAGACCATCAAGGAGCTCCGCTGCTCGAGCACGAATGCTGTAGCCGCCAATGGTTTCTATTTGACCATGTATTTCAGCGACCAATGTGCCGTGATCTTTTTGCTCAGCATCGAGTAACTCCGATTCTAGACGGCGATACTCTCGGTCACCATCAATGACGTATTCAATGGCGCTGCGCTCTAACGCTGGGGTTTCCTGTGCTACCCAAGCCATCTCCCAATGTGCGGGTTTGCTAAAGTTACCCGCATCAATAGAAAGTTCATCCTTGATCAGGGCGAATAGTGTCGATTTACCACAACCATTTTTTCCGACCAAACCGACTTTATCGCCAGGCTGGATGGTTGCTGAAGCTTGTTCAAGAAGTGGTTTACCACCGCGAAGAAGCTGGATGCCAGAGAAGGTAATCATAATCTTTTGCTTTGTCGTTACTCGTATTGCGTCGAATAGTAGGGCACTTAACAAGCTATGTCGATCATTGCGTTATCACGACTAACAACGTATAACAAACTGATAACGATAAATAATGCTTAGTAGGCTATAAACAGTAAAAGGATTGCTGTCGAACGAATGCAAACTCTATCCTCCGATAAGCCCAAGGTATTGGTGTTGTATGCTCACCCTGAGTCACAAACGTCTGTGGCTAACCAAATGATGATCAAGAAAATAGAATCGCTTGATCACGTCACTGTGCACGATCTTTATGCACATTATCCAGACTTCTTTATTGATGTCAGTGCTGAACAAAAATTACTGGCTGAGCATGATGTGATTGTCTTCCACCATCCGCTCTTTATGTATTCCTGTCCGGCGTTGCTTAAAGAGTGGCTAGACCGTGTTATTGGAAAAGGCTTTGCCTTTGGTAAAGGTGAAGCTTTAAAGGGTAAATATTGGCGAAGCGTGATCACGACGGGGGGCCAAGAAGGAGCTTTCGGTAAGACAGGTTATAACCGCTACCCGCTATCGGAAATTTTGCAACCATTTGAATTGACGGCGGCCTTGTGCCAGATGCATTGGATAGAACCACTGGTCTTGTACTGGGCACGAAATGTGTCTGAAATGGAACGTTGTCAGCATGCTGAGCGTTACCGCCTATGGCTGAGTGATCCACTTCGGAGTGAAGTGGCGGAGATGGTGGGAGGTGAAAATGGCGCTTGAGAATGATTTTCTACAGAGTAGCGTTATTTTCCTGACCGCAGCTGTTGTTGCTGTTCCTCTTGCTCAACGCCTTGGTCTCGGTTCCGTTCTTGGCTATCTATTGGCGGGTGTTGCCATCGGCCCATGGGGGCTTGGTTTAATCAAAGATGTCGACGCTATTCTTCATTTTGCTGAGTTTGGCGTGGTGTTGCTGCTGTTTCTGATTGGACTCGAATTAAATCCGAAAAAACTGCTTCAAATGAAAGGCCCTATCCTTGGATTAGGTGGTGCACAAGTCGTGGTGACAACCTCAGTCATCGCCAGCGTTGCCTATGTTGTGGGAGCATCTTGGCAAACCAGTTTAACTATTGGCATGGGACTCGCGTTGTCATCCACCGCTATCGCCTTAAAAGTCATTGAAGAGCAAGGTTTGGGAGGCAGTGAAACAGGTCAATCAGGTTTTGCGGTCTTACTATTTCAAGACATTGCTGTGATCCCCATGCTTGCACTGCTTCCTGTCTTAGCTGGGAATACCGCCGGAGATTGGCTTGATGCGATATGGATGCTTGCAGGCGTAGGGGGGTTATTAATTGGCGGCCACTTCCTACTGAGACCTCTGTTTCGATATGTTGTACTCAGTGGTGTACGTGAACTCTTTACCGTAGCTGCATTACTGCTTGTGATTGGCATTGCCTTATCAATGAAGCAACTTGGTCTGTCTATGGCGTTGGGGACGTTTCTTGCCGGGGTTCTCTTGGCGGAAAGTGAGTATCGACACGAGCTAGAAATTGCCATCGAACCGTTCAAAGGGCTGTTGCTTGGGTTGTTCTTTATCGCTGTTGGTATGGCGGTGAATCTTGGTCTGTTGGCTTTGCAACCCATTGCCGTGCTGTCTGCGGTCATTGGTTTAGTGGTTGTAAAAGGTCTGATTCTTTACCTACTTGCGCGTTTGTCTGGTAGTCGAGCGAAATCTCGCAGCAAAATGGCGGCAATTCTTAGTCAGGGTGGCGAGTTCGCATTTGTTATTTTTACCGCAGCAAGTAGTGAAGGATTACTCGACCAACAGCAAACCGCGTTTCTTTTGGTGGTGGTCAGTTTATCCATGGTCACGACGCCATTATTATTGATGGCACAAAGCCGCTGGTATGCACGAGGACTTAACACCGAACTTGAGGGTAGGTTGCAAAGTGATGTCGTCAACAAGCAGCCAAGAGTGATTATTGCGGGCTTTGGGCGTTTTGGGCAGATTGTCGGCCGTCTGATGTATGCCAACAAAATTAAAGTGACGGTACTCGAAAGTGATGCGAGCCAGATTAAGTTACTGCGTAAATATGGCTACAAAGTATTTTATGGTGACGCGACCCAACTTGACTTATTACGAGCTGCCGGTGCGGATAAAGCTGAGGCAATGATAATCTGTACCGATTCACCTGATGAAATCATGAAGATTATTGGATTGTGTCAGACGCATTTTCCGCGCTTGAAACTATTAGCCCGAGCACGAAGTCGTGTTGAGGCATACCAATTACTGAGCCAAGGTGTTGACAGTTATTCCCGTGAGACCTTCTTAGGGGCGCTTGATCTTGGTCGACAGGCTCTCGTTAGTTTAGGTATGCACCCATATCAGGCAAAGAGAGCGGAAGCTCACTTTAGAAAACTTGATAATGCTATGCTGAAAGAGCTGCTTCCTCAGCATAATGATGATAAACAATTGGCCCAAAGAGCCAAAGAAGCCCGAAAAGAACTGGAAGAGATTTTTGGTCGTGAGTTAGAAAACGATCAGCAATCAAAAAACTTCTGGGATTAACAGTGAAACGAGAGAAATGAAGAAAAGATTTATCGCAGGCGCTAGTTGTCCAAAGTGTTCACAACAAGACACTTTACGCTGGTGGATAGAGAATAATATTGAATTAGTAGAGTGTGTTGAGTGCGGTCATCAGGATCAACGCACACCACAATCGGTTGATAGTAGCGACCATGGTGGGCAAAATATGATCGGTATTTTTAAGCCGGATTGATTGTGTTTCTCTAAATCATCCCCATAATATGCCCCGTAGAAAGTATGCCGACACTAACGAATGTTAGGGTCCTTTATCCTCCTTGGAGTCAATATGAAAATTGAAAAGAACGTAGTTGTAAGTCTTGCTTACCAAGTAAAACTGGAAGACGGTGTAGTCGTTGATCAATCTACAGCTGAAGCGCCACTAGATTACCTTCACGGCAATGACAACCTAATCACTGGTCTTGAAACAGCGCTAGAAGGTAAAGAAGCAGGTGCTAAGTTCTCTGTGACAGTTTCTCCAGAAGAAGCTTACGGTGAGCACAACGACGCACTAGTACAACGCGTTCCAGCGGAAGTATTCCAAGGTGTTGACCAGATTGAAGTAGGTATGCGTTTCCTAGCGGATACAGACCAAGGTCCAATCCCTGTTGAAGTAACAGAAGTTGATGGCGATGAAGTGGTTGTTGATGGCAACCACATGCTTGCAGGTCAAACGCTAACATTTGACGTGGAAGTTGTAGCGGTACGTGAAGCGACTCAAGAAGAAATCGAACACGGTCACGTTCATCAAGCGGGTGGCTGTGGTCATGACCATGACCACGAGGGTGGCTGTTGTGGTGGCGAAGGTCATGACCACGGTGCTGAGAAAAAAGATGGCTGCTGCGGTGGCGGTAGCTGTGGCTCACACTAATTGTTAGTGTCTAGCTAAGCGTTAGAGAAGGCGTTTCCCATTATGTTGGGAAGCGCCTTTTTTATGATTAAACCCGCGAGATGTACTGGAGATATCGACGATGACTCAACCTTTCTCTATCGCTATTCATGGCGGTGCAGGGACTATTTTACGTGAGCAGATGAGTGAAGAGCTGAAAGCTTCGATTTTGGCCGATCTAGAAACGTCTGTTCGTGCTGGTCATAAAATACTACTCGAATCAGGCGATGCACTAGATGCGGTCGTCGCTGCGGTCAAGGTTTTAGAGGATTCGGTAAACTTCAACGCTGGTAGAGGATCTGTATTGACCCACAAAGAGATGGTTGAAATGGATGCTTCAGTCATGCACGGTAAAGAGCTAGATGCAGGCGCTGTTGCTGGAGTTCGCCATGTTCGCAATCCCATTGAGCTTGCGCGTGATGTTATGAAAAACAGCAATCATGTGTTGCTGATTGGCGACGGGGCAGAGGAGTTCGCTTTTGAACTCGGCTATGAGTATACCGAGCAAGACTACTTTTTCACCGAGCGTCGCTATGAGCAGCTACTGTCAATGAAAGAGAAAGGGCTCTTTGCTCTCTCAGAATCTAAATACCCAGATGATAAAAAATACGGCACCGTTGGCGCCGTGGCCTTAGATCAGTATGGAAATCTAGCCGCAGCGACAAGCACTGGTGGCATCACCAACAAAAAGTATGGTCGTGTTGGTGATTCATCGATCATTGGTGCGGGAACTTACGCAGAGAATGGTAATGTTGCGGTCTCAACAACCGGTATGGGTGAATACTTTATTCGTAAAACGGTCGCTGGTGATGTAGCAGCTAGAATGCGTTATTTGAAACAAGATGTTCATACCGCGTGTGAAACCGTTATTCAGGGTGAATTAAAACAAATGGGTGGGGAAGGCGGCTTAATCGCAGTTGATGCTCAAGGAGAGCTACATTACTCGATGAATAGCTCGGGAATGTATCGCGCAGGTATCGATGTTAATGGTGATTTGACCGTTAAAATCTATGCTGATGAATAGCCCAAAAAAAGACGATAGCTCTAAAAGTTTACCTAACGGACTGATTTATTTCGGCCTTATATTAATCTCTAATGGATTAGCACCATATTACACTTGCATGATTAAAAAATGACTGCAAGAAATGTGATTCGGTGCTAGAATCCATTTTTAACTAGCAATCAGAACTGGAAAGATGGGAAATAACGTAGTCGTTCTAGGCACCCAATGGGGTGACGAAGGTAAAGGTAAAATTGTTGACCTTTTAACTGAAGATGCAAAATATGTGGTTCGTTACCAAGGCGGTCACAATGCAGGCCACACTCTAGTCATTGACGGTCAAAAAACCGTTCTTCACTTGATTCCATCAGGTATCCTTCGCGATAACATCAAATGTGTTATCGGCAATGGTGTTGTACTATCACCTGAAGCTTTAATTAAAGAAATGAAGCCTCTAGAAGAGCGCGGTATTCCGGTGCGTGAGCGTCTTTTCGTTTCTGAAGCTTGTCCTCTAATTCTTCCTTACCATATCGCTATTGACCAAGCGCGTGAAATCGCTCGTGGTAACAAAGCAATTGGTACAACGGGTCGTGGTATCGGTCCAGCTTACGAAGATAAAGTTGCTCGTCGCGGTCTACGTGTTGGCGACCTATTCGATAAAGAAGTATTCGCAGAGAAGCTAAAAGAAGTAATGGAATTCCATAACTTCCAGCTAGAGCACTTCTACAAAGCTGAAACAGTAAGCTATGACGAAGTTCTAGAGCAATGCATGGGTTACGCTGACCTACTTACTTCTATGGTTATCGACGTAACTAATGAACTTGATGCAGCACGTAAGCGCGGCGACAAGATCATGTTTGAAGGTGCTCAAGGCACTCTGCTAGATATCGACCACGGTACATACCCATACGTAACTTCTTCTAACACAACTGCTGGTGGCGTTGCTGCGGGTTCTGGTTTCGGTCCTCGTCACATCGGTTACATTCTTGGTATTACTAAAGCGTACTGTACTCGCGTAGGTTCTGGTCCATTCCCAACAGAACTTTACGATGGTCTAGATAAGCAAGACCCAGTAGGTAAGCACCTTGGTAGTGTTGGTCAAGAGTTCGGCGCGACAACGGGTCGTCTGCGTCGTACTGGTTGGTTCGATGCTGTTGCAATGCGTCGTGCGGTACAAATCAACTCTATTTCTGGTTTCTGTCTAACTAAACTAGACGTTCTAGATGGTTTGGAAGAGCTAAAAATCTGTACTGGCTACAAGATGAAAGATGGTTCTATCCTAGAAGTTTCTCCAATGGCTGCAGAAGCATTTGAAGAAGCGACACCAATCTACGAAACTATGCCAGGTTGGTCAGAGAACACATTTGGCGCGACATCTATTGATGCGCTACCAAAAGCGGCTCTAGATTACATCAAGCGTATTGAAGAGCTAACAGGCGTAACGGTAGATATCATCTCTACTGGTCCTGACCGTAACGAAACAATCATCAAGGTTCACCCATTCGAATCTTAATTATTGATTGTTATCAGTTATTAGAAACCGGTGCTAAGCACCGGTTTTTTTATGTCTATTTTTCTTGCGATTCTCGATACTTATGGCAACAATTTGCCATAGAGCGGCAATTTTGATTAAAGAGTTAGCACCAATTGCCGATACTAGTATCAAGCTTGCCGCGTAAGTGGCAAATCTGATGCTGACCTTGGGTTAGTGTCCATAGTCGAAGTTAAGAGTGCAGAAAATGAAGCTAAGAAAATTAGCTGCTTCGATGGTGTTGGCGTTTAGTGCCTCAGTGGTACAGGCAAATGAGTTGTCTGAGATCGGTGAGCCGATACCAATTTATACCGAAGCCGAACTAATTAACCTTATCAACAACAACCAGCATTTAGAACGCGTTAAAGCCGATAACTGCCAGCTTGTTGAGGATATTGTTGCACGTGCGACTCGCATTAGCTTACCTGCGTATGAGTTTTTATACGGAGATATGCTAGCGTGGGGGGTCTGTGTTGAGCAGGATGTAGAGCTAGGTCTCTATTACATGGAAAATGCTGCTCATCAAGGTTTGCCCGCCGCACTTGAACAAATTGGTCGTTACTATTCTCGTGGAACATTAGTTCAGCAAGATAAAGAACGTGCGATTCCATATTTGCGTGAAGCGGCATCGATGGGGAACCTCAATGCTCGTATTCATTTGGCTGAGCTATTGCTGCGTGATTATGGGAGTCCACTTGATTACGAAGATGCTTATCGCTGGCTCTATAATTCGGTGACGGCAGACCAGCGAACCCATAAGCGTATTAGTGTACTTAGGCAGGGATTAGAGCGACGAATGCCGCAGAACATTGTTGCCCGAGCTAAGAAGCGCGACACTTTCTGGTAGTTTAAAATCACAACGACTCTTCCTGCACTCAGAGTGGTTTGAGAAATAATAATGCCCAGCGTTTGCTGGGCATTGTTATTTGAAAGATAGTTTATTGAACAACCTCACCGGAATCGATCACGGTCTTGCGCACGATTTTGGTAAATTCAATCGCTTCTTGACGAATAGCCGCTTCATCGACCGTTAGAATATTACGGTCTTTCATCAGAAGCTTACCACCAACAATTGAGTGGCGTACATTGGCCGAGTTGGCTGAGTAAACCAGTGCAGAGTAAGGGTTGTAAACTGGAACCATATTCGGCGCTTTGGTATCCACTACGATAATATCCGCTAACTTCCCGACTTCTAGTGAGCCAATTTTATCTTCCATGTGTAACGCTTTGGCTGCGCCCATCGTTGCCATATCGATCACTTTGAGTGGTGGCATAGCGGCACGATCCTTGTTGACCAGTTTGTGAACCTTGGCGACTTGGTTAAATTCATCGATTGTGCTCAGAGTATTACCCGACATTGGACCATCAGTACCTAGTCCAATACGTACGCCTTCATCATACATCTTGAGTGCTGGAGATACGCCTTTCGCGGATTTGATGTTAGCGCTCATATTGTGGGCAACGCCCATATTCGATTCTTTGACCAGTTTGATATCTTCATCATCGACCAAAATCATATGTGCACCGACTAGGTTCTCATTTAAAGCGCCAATACTGTGCATATATTGAACGGGGGACATCCCGTTAGCGCGCTCGGCGATCTTCTCTTCTTCACGATGTGATTCAGCAAGGTGAATCATGACTGGTACATCATGCTCAAGTGACAATTTAGCGACTTTTTGCAAGGTCTCAGTGCTGTTGGTGTAAGGCGCGTGAGGAGCAAAAGCTGGGGTAATGCGTGGGTGATCTTTGTACTGTTGAATAAAATTCAGTGCGTATTTGATGCCTTCATCAGCATTTGCTGCGTCAGCGACAGGAAACTTAATCACGGTTTCACCAAGAATTGCACGCATGCCAATTTGATCAACAGTCTTAGCCACTTCATCTTCAAAATAGTACATGTCAGCGTAAGTGGTTACTCCCCCTTTGAGCATTTCTACGTTACCTAGGTTTGCGCCAATTCTTACCATGTCGCGAGAGACTAACTTTGATTCCAGTGGAAAGATGTAGCGATGGAGGCGATCAGGGACGTCATCGCCGAGTGAACGAAATACGGTCATTGAAACATGAGTATGAGTATTAATTAGACCTGGCATGACAATGTCGCCATCAACGTCAAGAGTGGTAAGTGCTTGATATTTTTTGGCTAGTTCACTATCACCCACCGCGATAATCTTGTTGCCATTTACCACCACAGTACCATTTTGGTAAATCGTTTTGTCTTGGTTCATGGTCAGAACCATAGCGTCAGTGATCATTAGGTCTACTTGTTCACTGGCAAAGGCAGAGATAGAAATAAAAATAAAGCTGGCAATGGCTGTTGAAAGAAGGGAGCGTTTGATACTCATAGATATACTCGTGGTAAAAGGTAAGTAAAATTTTCCTGAATCATACCCCTTTCTTTACTTGCTGCAATCGTTTGCCATAGGGCTTGCAGCGAAATGTGATCTTTATCCTATGATGTAAAGGTTTGTGAAAAACGATGCTAAGTTATGAAAAATACGTTGAAAAAACACGTTTTTAACCTTGCTGACCTGTAGCTTATACCGGGACTCAGATATACTAGTTGCTATAACCTTCCTTACATTTTAGGCGCGCCTATGTCAGACATTATTCCTAACGACCCATTTGCAGATCGTGAGTCGGAGAACTACGAAAACCCAATCCCAAGCCGAGAGTTTATTCTTGAGTTTTTGCATCAAGCGGGTGTTCCCATGAACCGCAATGATCTATTTGACGCATTGCAGTTGAATGGAGAAGAGCACTATGAAGGTCTGCGTCGTAGACTGCGTGCGATGGAGCGTGATGGACAACTGGTCTTTACGCGTCGTCAGTGCTACGCCTTGCCAGAAAAACTGGAGATGGTGAAGGGCTATGTAATTGGCCACAAAGATGGTCATGGTTGGGTTCGTCCAGAAGGCAGTGTGGGCAAGGATAATGATATTGTTCTGCCTCATCACCAAATGAAAAATATCATCCACGGTGATTATGTACTGGTTCAGCCAACAGAAAACTCTAAGCGCGGACGTAAGGAAGGTCGGTTAGTTCGCGTTTTAGAAGAGCGTCAGACACAAATAGTAGGACGTTTCTTTATGGAATATGGCTACTCATATGTTGTGCCTGATGACTCTCGAATCTCACAGGACATTCTGATCCCGAACGATTTACGTGCAGGTGCACGTATGGGTAATGTCGTTGTTATCGAGATCACCGATCGCGGAACGCGCTCACGAGGTATGATGGGTAAGGTTATTGAAGTACTTGGCGAAAACATGGCGCCGGGTATGGAGACACAAATTGCGATTCGTACACATCAGATCCCTCACGAATGGCCTGAGGCTGTTGATAAGCAGATTGCCAACTTAGGCGAAGAAGTGCCTGAAGAAGCCAAAGTAGGGCGTGTTGACCTCCGTGAGCTGCCACTCGTGACAATCGATGGCGAAGATGCGCGTGACTTCGATGATGCCGTTTACTGTGAAGCGAAAAAAGGTGGCGGTTGGCGTTTATGGGTCGCCATCGCAGATGTGAGCTACTACGTAAGACCAGATACCGCTTTAGATAAAGAAGCAATAAATCGTGGTAACTCAGTTTACTTCCCATCGCAAGTTGTACCTATGTTGCCAGAAGTTCTGTCAAATGGTCTCTGTTCACTTAACCCACAGGTTGACCGCTTGTGTATGGTGTGTGAAATGACAATATCAGAGTCCGGTAAGCTGTCGGGCTACAAACACTACGAAGCGGTGATGAACTCTCATGCTCGTCTGACTTACAGCAAGGTGCATGACATTCTTGAGGGAAATGAAGAACTACGAACTCGTTATGAGCCATTAGTTCCTCACCTAGAAGAACTGCACAAAATGTATAAAGTTCTGAAACGCGCTCGCGATAACCGTGGTGCGATTGAATTCGAAACGGTAGAAACCAAGTTCATTTTCAATGCGGAGCGCAAGATTGAGAGTATTGAGCCCGTCATTCGTAACGATGCGCATAAGCTCATCGAGGAATGCATGATTTTGGCCAACATCGCGTCAGCATCTTTGGTTGAGAAAGCAAAAGAAGCTGCACTGTATCGTATTCATGAATCTCCAGGTGAGCTTCGCCTACAAGGTTTCCGCGATTTCTTAGGCGAGTTGGGCTTGCACCTCAATGGTGGTTTGGAGCCTTCACCAACAGACTATGCTGATCTGGTTAAACAGATTGCTGAGCGTCAAGACAGGGAGCTCATTCAAACCATGTTGCTTCGTTCAATGAAGCAAGCGGTGTACAACGCGGATAACTGTGGCCACTTCGGTTTGGCACTGAAACGTTACGCGCATTTTACCTCTCCTATTCGTCGCTACCCAGACTTATTGTTACATCGTGCAATCAAGTATCTCATCGCGAAAGAAGAGGGGCGTAATCAAGACCGTTGGACACCGACAGGGGGATACCACTACTCATTCGATGATATGGATTTTTACGGTGAGCAGTGTTCGATGACAGAGCGACGAGCTGACGATGCGACCCGTGAAGTCTCTGATTGGCTGAAATGTGAATACATGCAAGACCACGTCGGTGAAGAGCTAGAAGGCGTTATTGCCAATGTTACCGGTTTTGGATTCTTTGTTCGTTTAACGGATTTGCACATTGATGGTTTAGTGCATATTTCGGCACTTGCTAATGATTACTACCAATTTGATCCGATCGGTCAAAGACTTATCGGTGAAAGCTTTGGTGCGATTTATCGCTTGGGTGATGCGGTCAAAGTGAAAGTCCTGTCGGTCAATCTGGATGACAGACAAATAGACTTTGAATTAGTAGAAACAAGTCGTAAGCTACGCGGCGAAGGAAAGACGGCCAAGAAACGTGTCGCAGAGGCAAAGAGAAAAGCCAAAGAGAAAAAACGTGTTGCGACCAAGGGTGGACGAGCGGCGGCTGAAGTCGAGCCGACTAAGCGACCTGAACCTAAAGAGGCAGCGAAAAAGCCTAAGGTGACAAAAGCTCGCAAGAAGAAAGCTGGCAATAAGCCGAAGAAGACCAAACGTAGCAAAAAAGCAGCACAGTGAACTAAACGAACAGGTTTTTAAATGAGTAACGAATATATTTACGGTATTCACGCAGTTAAAGCAGTACTAAGTCGTGAACCAGAGCGCTTTATTGAAGCGTTTGTGCTTAAAGGTCGCCAAGACGATCGCCTGATGCCGATCCTCAATGAACTTAACGTGTGTGGTGTTTCGATCCAACAGATGACGCGCAAAACATTGGACGAAAAAGCGAGTGGGGCAAACCACCAAGGTATTATGGCTCGTGTTAAGCCAGCGAAACAGCTCAACGAACATGACCTTGATGACATCCTTGCTCAACACGAAGCTCCGCTTTTATTGGTGTTAGATGGTGTCACTGACCCGCATAACCTAGGTGCTTGTTTGCGTAATGCTGACGCGGCTGGCGTGGCTGCGGTGATTGTGCCTAAAGACCGCTCTGCCAACATTACGGCGACAGTAAGTAAAGTGGCTTGTGGTGCGGCTGAAATGGTACCGCTAGTTCGAGTTACAAACCTCGCTCGTACAATGCGTACGCTACAAGAGCAGGGCATTTGGTTTGTAGGCACTGCGGGTGAAGCGACTCATGACATTTATCAAGCGAAACTGACTGGCCCACTTGCTATTGTTATGGGGGCTGAGGGTGACGGCATGCGCCGACTAACGCGCGAAACCTGTGATGACCTGATTAAAATCCCTATGGCTGGAACCGTTTCAAGCTTGAACGTATCAGTTGCTTCAGGCATTTGTTTGTTTGAAGCGGTACGCCAGAGACTTGCGTAACTAGCTAAGAGCCAGCCTCGCTCCCTATGTACTAAAATGCAGACTGTCTATTCAGGCTGCATTTTTGTTTTTGGGGCGTATGAATTTCAGACTAAGAGGCGTTGACAGGAGTGGCTTACTGAACAACAGAAGCTGTTAGCGACCAGCTTGGTCATCTTTTACGTTTATTTTTCACCCAGCACTTGCAAGTAAAACTGTGATCTGTATAATGCAGCGCACTGGTTAAGCCAGTTGTGAACCAATGAGCAGCGAGGAGCTGACTTATCTTATTGATTTGTCAGGTAATGTAAACTCAGCTTATGTTCGCGGTTAATACAATTAGCTATCTATTCTTCGGAATAACTATTCCCAGAGGTGACTCTGACATATAGGGATGGTTGATCGAAAATTAACTGACAATGCGTCCTAATCTTGGATGCTACGGTTTCACATAAATCAATCGGCATTCTCTCGTTTTAACGAGTCTGAGTGGCGATATTGTTTGTGTAATTTTTAATATTGGAGCTCTGTCTCATGCAGAACCAACGTATCCGTATCCGCCTAAAAGCTTTCGATTACAAACTAATCGATGCTTCTACAGCGGAAATCGTTGAAACAGCTAAGCGCACTGGCGCACAGGTTCGTGGTCCAATCCCACTACCTACTCGTAAAGAGCGTTTCACAGTTCTTATCTCTCCACACGTTAACAAGAAAGCACGTGACCAGTACGAAATCCGTACTCACAAGCGTCTAATCGACATCGTTGAGCCAACAGACAAAACTGTTGATGCTCTAATGCGTCTAGACCTTGCTGCGGGCGTTGACGTTCAAATTAGCCTAGGTTAAGGGAGATTAGAAGAATGATTGGTCTAATCGGTCGTAAAGTGGGCATGACCCGCGTATTTACTGAAGAAGGCGTTTCTATCCCAGTAACAGTTGTTGAGGTTGAAGCTAACCGTGTTTCTCAAGTTAAAACTCTTGAGACAGATGGCTACGCAGCAATCCAGGTTACTACTGGTGCTAAGAAAGCTAACCGCGTAACTAAGCCAGAAGCAGGTCACTTTGCTAAAGCAGGTGTTGAAGCTGGTCGTGGTCTTTGGGAATTCCGTTTGGAAAACGGTGAAGAGTTTGCAGTTGGCGCTGAGCTAACAGTTGAACTATTCAACGATACTAAGAAAGTAGACGTTACTGGTACATCTAAAGGTAAAGGTTTCCAAGGCGCTGTTAAGCGTTGGAACTTCCGCACTCAAGATGCTACTCACGGTAACTCATTGTCTCACCGTGCTCCTGGTTCTATCGGTCAATGTCAGACTCCAGGTCGCGTATTTAAAGGCAAGAAAATGGCAGGTCACATGGGTGCTGAGCGTGTAACGACTCAAAACCTAGAGATCGTACGTGTTGACGCTGAGCGCAACCTGCTTCTTATTAAAGGTGCAGTCCCAGGCGCAACTGGCGGCAACGTGATCGTTAAACCAGCTGTTAAAGCATAACGTCTCAGGAGTAAGTAATGGAACTAATGGTTAAAGGTGCTGATGCACTAACTGTTTCCGAAACTACTTTCGGACGTGAGTTTAACGAAGCTCTTGTACACCAAGTAGTTGTTGCATACGCAGCAGGTGCTCGTCAAGGTACACGTGCTCAGAAAACACGTTCTGAAGTATCTGGCGGTGGCGCTAAGCCATGGCGTCAAAAAGGTACTGGCCGTGCTCGTGCTGGTACAATTCGTAGCCCAATCTGGCGTACAGGTGGTGTTACTTTTGCTGCGAAACCACAAGATCACAGCCAAAAAGTAAACAAAAAAATGTACCGTGGTGCTATGAAGAGCATTCTTTCTGAGCTAGTTCGTCAAGAGCGTCTAATCGTTGTTGATAACTTCTCAGTAGAAGCACCAAAAACTAAAGAGCTTGTAGCTAAGCTGAAAGAGCTTGAGCTAACAGACGCTCTAATCGTGACTAGCGAAGTAGATGAAAATCTATTCCTAGCTGCTCGTAACCTATACAAAGTTGACGCACGTGACGTAGCTGGTATCGACCCAGTGTCTCTAATCGCGTTCGACAAAGTTGTAATGACTGCAGACGCAGTTAAGCAAGTTGAGGAGATGCTAGCATGATCACTGAAGAGCGTATCCTAAAAGTTCTACGTGCACCGCACATCTCTGAAAAAGCAACTATGGCAGCTGAGAAAGCGAACACTATCGTTTTCAAAGTAGCTAAAGATGCAACTAAAAAAGAGATCAAAGCAGCTGTAGAAAAGCTATTTGAAGTTGAAGTTAAGTCTGTAAATACTCTTATCAATAAGGGTAAGACCAAACGTCAAGGTCTACGCCAAGGTCGCCGCAGCGACGTTAAGAAAGCGTACGTTACTTTGAAAGAAGGTCAAGATCTTGACTTCGTTGGCGGCGCGGAATAACAGGAGTAGTTGAGAAATGGCTATTGTTAAATGTAAGCCGACTTCCCCTGGTCGTCGTCACGTTGTTAAAGTTGTTAACGCTGACCTACACAAGGGCAAGCCATACGCACCTCTTCTAGAGAAAAACTCTAAGAATGGTGGTCGTAACAACAACGGTCGTATTACAGTACGTCACATCGGCGGTGGTCACAAGCACCACTACCGTGTAATTGACTTCAAACGTACTAAAGACGGTATCCCAGCGAAAGTTGAGCGTCTAGAATACGATCCAAACCGTAGCGCTAACATCGCTCTAGTTCTGTACGCAGACGGTGAGCGTCGTTACATCCTAGCACCTAAAGGTGTTCAAGCTGGTGATGCTATCCAGTCTGGTGTTGATGCACCAATCAAAGCTGGTAACACTCTACCAATGCGTAACATCCCAGTAGGTTCAACTGTACACAACGTTGAACTAAAACCTGGTAAAGGTGGTCAGCTAGCTCGTTCGGCTGGTGCATATGCTCAAATCGTTGCTCGCGACGGTGCATACGTAACTATCCGTCTACGTTCTGGCGAAATGCGCAAAGTACTATCTGAAGGCCGTGCAACAATCGGTGAAGTTGGTAACTCTGAGCACATGCTACGTGAACTTGGTAAAGCTGGTGCTAACCGCTGGCGCGGTGTTCGTCCAACCGTTCGTGGTGTTGTGATGAACCCAGTAGACCACCCACACGGTGGTGGTGAAGGCCGTACTTCTGGTGGTCGTCACCCAGTTTCACCATGGGGTCAGCCAACTAAAGGCTTCAAGACTCGTAAGAACAAACGCACTGACAAGTACATCGTACGTCGTCGTAACAAGTAATCTATTTAAAGAGGAATCGCCATGCCACGTTCTCTCAAGAAAGGTCCATTTATTGACCTACACTTGCTGAAGAAGGTAGAGAAAGCGGTGGAAAGCGGAGACAAAAAGCCTATTAAGACTTGGTCCCGTCGTTCAATGATCATCCCTACGATGATCGGTTTGACCATCGCTGTCCATAATGGTCGTCAGCACGTACCAGTATTCGTAACCGAAGAAATGATCGGTCACAAACTGGGTGAATTCGCACCAACACGTACTTACCGCGGCCATGTCGTGGATAAGAAAGCTAAGAAGCGTTAAGGAGTAGATGATGGAAGCACTAGCTAAACATAACTTTGCTCGCATTTCGCCTCAGAAAGCTCGCTTAGTTGCGGACCAAATTCGTGGAAAATCTGTAGACCAGGCTCTAGAAATCCTGACTTTCAGCAACAAAAAAGCTGCTGAACTGATCAAGAAAGTTCTTGAGTCAGCTATCGCTAACGCGGAGCACAATGAAGGCGCAGATATTGACGATCTAAATGTCGCAAAAATCTTCGTAGATGAAGGCCCAATCATGAAGCGTATTATGCCTCGTGCTAAAGGTCGTGCGGATCGTATCTTGAAGCGTTCAAGCCACATCACTGTTGTTGTAGCAGATCGCTAAGAGACTAGGAGAGTAAGCAATGGGTCAAAAAGTACATCCTAATGGTATTCGTTTAGGCATCGTTAAGCCTTGGAATGCTACATGGTTTGCTAACACCAAAGAATTCGCTGACAACCTAGACGGCGACTTCAAGGTACGTCAGTTCCTTACAAGTGAACTGAAAAAAGCATCACTTTCACGCATCGTTATCGAGCGTCCTGCTAAGAGCATCCGTGTGACTATTCACACTGCTCGTCCAGGCGTAGTAATCGGTAAGAAAGGTGAAGACGTAGAAAAACTACGTGCAGCTGTAGCTAAAATCGCAGGTGTACCAGCGCAAATTAACATCGCTGAAGTACGTAAACCTGAGTTAGATGCACAGCTTGTTGGTGATAGCATCGCGTCTCAGCTAGAGCGTCGTGTTATGTTCCGTCGTGCTATGAAGCGCGCGGTACAAAACGCTATGCGTCTAGGCGCTAAAGGCATCAAAGTAGAAGTAAGCGGTCGTCTAGGCGGCGCTGAAATCGCACGTTCTGAGTGGTACCGTGAAGGTCGTGTACCTCTACACACTCTACGTGCTGACATTGATTACGCAACTTCTTCGGCTCACACCCAATACGGTGTGATCGGCATTAAAGTTTGGATCTTCAAAGGTGAGATTCTAGGCGGTATGCCAGCAGCTAACGCTGTAGAGCCTAAAGGCGATAAGCCTAAGAAGCAGCGCAAAGGCCGTAAGTAAGGAGTCGACAGATGCTACAACCTAAACGTACTAAGTTCCGTAAGGTTCAGACTGGTCGTAACCGTGGTCTAGCTAAAGGTACTGATGTAAGCTTCGGCGAATTCGGTCTTAAAGCTGTAGGCCGTGGTCGTCTAACTGCTCGTCAAATCGAAGCGGCACGTCGTGCAATGACACGTCACGTTAAGCGTCAAGGTAAAATCTGGATCCGTGTGTTCCCAGACAAACCTATCACAGAAAAACCACTTGAAGTTCGTCAAGGTAAGGGTAAAGGTAACGTTGAGTACTGGGTAGCCCAAATCCAACCTGGTAAGGTTATGTACGAAATGGGTGGTGTACCTGAAGAATTGGCTCGTGAAGCGTTCCGTCTAGCGGCTCGCAAACTGCCATTCAAAACTACATTTGTAACTAAGCAGGTGATGTGATGAAAGCACAAGATCTACGCGAGAAAAGCGTTGAAGAGCTTAACGCTGAGCTATTGAATTTGCTACGCGAACAGTTCAACTTGCGCATGCAAGCTGCAACTGGTCAGCTACAGCAAACTCATACTCTGAAAGCTGTACGCCGTGATATCGCACGTGTGAAAACTGTTTTGACTGAGAAGGCAGGCGCATAATGAGCGAAGTAAAACGTACTCAACAAGGTCGTGTAGTTAGCGACAAGATGGACAAGTCTATCGTTGTTGCTATCGAACGCATGGTTAAACACCCAATTTACGGTAAATTCGTAAAGCGTACGACTAAAGTACACGCACATGACGAAAACAACGAATGTGGCCTAGGCGACAAAGTTGAAATCGCAGAGTGTCGTCCACTGTCTAAGACTAAGTCTTGGACTTTGGTAAAAGTTCTAGAAAAAGTGAAAGGTTAATCCTTAGCTAATTCTATGAAATTAAACGGCTCCAAAATTATTTTGGGGCCGTTTATTTTTTGACTACCCAATCACAAAAAAGGGTGGTACAATTCGCGTCCCTTTTAAAGAGGCAGCCCGACCCGTGATGGGTCTAGTTATTAATATTTAGCGGAGCACTAACAATGATCCAAATGCAAAGTACACTTGACGCAGCTGATAACTCTGGCGCGCGCAAGGTAATGTGTATTAAGGTCCTGGGTGGCTCACACCGCCGTTATGCACATATCGGTGACGTCATCAAAGTTACTGTGAAGGAAGCTATTCCTCGCGGTAAAGTTAAGAAAGGTGATGTTCTGAAGGCGGTTGTCGTGCGCACTCGCAAAGGCGTTCGTCGTCCAGACGGTTCTGTCATTCGCTTCGACCGTAATGCTTGTGTATTGCTTAATGACAATACTGAGCAACCTATCGGTACACGTATCTTTGGCCCTGTGACACGTGAGCTTCGTGGCGATAAGTTCATGAAGATCGTTTCACTGGCTCCAGAAGTTCTGTAAGGAGCACGTAGAAATGGCAGCTAAAATCCGTCGTAATGACGAAGTAATCGTTCTTGCTGGTAAAGACAAAGGCAAGAAAGGTAAAGTAACTAAGGTTCTAGCAACTGGTAAAGTTATCGTTGAAGGTATCAACCTTGTTAAGAAGCACCAAAAGCCGGTTCCGGCTCTAGGTCAACAAGGTGGCATCGTTGAACAAGAAGCAGCTATTGATGCTTCTAACGTTGCAATCTTTAACGCAGCTACTGGTAAAGCTGACCGTATCGGTTTCCGTTTTGAAGATGGTAAGAAAGTTCGTTTCTTTAAATCTAACAACGAAATCGTTTCTAACTAATAGAAGTAATTTGGAGTTCTACTATGGCGAAACTGCATGATTACTACAAGTCGTCTGTAGTCGCTGAACTGACCAAACAGTTTAGCTACACAAGCGTCATGCAAGTCCCTAGAATCGAGAAAATCACCCTAAACATGGGTGTTGGTGAAGCAATCAACGATAAGAAACTGCTAGAAAACGCAGCTGCTGATATGGCAACGATCTCTGGTCAAAAGCCACTTATCACTAAAGCGCGTAAATCTGTTGCAGGTTTCAAAATCCGTGAAGGCTACCCTATCGGTTGTAAAGTAACCTTGCGTGGCGAACGTATGTGGGATTTTCTTGAGCGTTTAATTTCAATCGCTCTTCCACGTGTACGTGACTTCCGTGGCGTTAGCGCTAAGTCTTTTGACGGACGCGGTAACTACAGCATGGGCGTTCGCGAGCAAATCATCTTCCCGGAAATCGACTTTGATAAAGTTGATCGAGTACGCGGTCTAGACATCACTATTACGACGTCTGCTGGTACTGATGAGGAAGGCCGTGCTCTGCTGGCTGCCTTTAACTTCCCATTCCGTAAGTAAGGTGAAGGGTTACTGTTATGGCTAAAAATTCAATGAAAGCACGTGAAGCAAAACGTGCGAAGCTTGTAGCTAAGTTCGCTGAAAAGCGTGCAGCGCTTAAAGCTATCATTAGCGATGTAAACGCATCAGAAGAAGATCGTTGGAATGCGGTTCTTAAACTGCAATCTCTTCCACGTGATTCAAGTGCATCACGTCAGCGCAACCGTTGCAACCAAACTGGTCGTCCACACGGTTACCTACGTAAGTTCGGTCTAAGCCGTATTAAGGTTCGTGAAGCTTGCATGAAAGGCGAGATTCCGGGTCTTCGTAAGGCTAGCTGGTAATTGCCACTTAATCATTTGGAGTAAATCATATGAGCATGCAAGATCCGATTTCGGATATGCTGACCCGCGTTCGTAACGGTCAGGCAGCAAACAAAGTTGCTGTTAAAATGCCTTCTTCAAAGCTTAAAGTTGCAATTGCTGCACTACTAAAAGCTGAAGGTTACATCACTGATTTCGCTGTTGAAGGCGAAGTTAAACCTGAGCTTGAAGTTACTCTTAAGTACTTCCAAGCTAAACCAGTAATCGAGCAACTTAAACGTGTTTCTCGTCCAGGTCTACGTGTTTACAAGAAGAAAGATGAACTTCCTTCTGTAATGGGTGGTCTTGGTGTTGCTATCGTTTCAACTTCCAAGGGTCTTATGTCAGACCGTGCTGCACGTAAAGCAGGTCTTGGTGGTGAAATCATCTGCTACGTAGCGTAATAGGAGTAGAATATGTCTCGTGTTGCAAAGGCACCTGTCGCTATTCCAGCTGGCGTAGAGGTGAAACTAAACGGCCAAGAAATCACTGTAAAAGGTGCTAAAGGCGAACTATCTCGCGTTCTTAACGACGCAGTAGTTGTAGCTCAGGAAGAAAACAATCTTACTTTCGGTCCACGCGAAGGTGTAGTTAACGCATGGGCTCAAGCAGGTACTGCTCGCGCTCTAGTTAACAACATGGTTGTTGGCGTTACTGAAGGCTTTACTAAGAAGCTTACCCTTAAGGGTGTTGGTTACCGTGCTGCTATCAAAGGCAACGCTGTAGGTCTAACTCTAGGCTTCTCTCACCCTGTTGAGCATGAATTGCCAGAGGGTATTAAAGCTGAGTGTCCAAGCCAAACTGAAATCGTGATCACTGGTTGTGACAAACAACTTGTTGGTCAGGTTGCGGCTGACATTCGTTCTTACCGTGAGCCTGAACCTTACAAAGGTAAAGGTGTTCGTTACGCAGATGAAAATGTGCGTACTAAAGAAGCTAAGAAGAAGTAAGGTAACACTATGGATAAGAAAGCATCTCGCATCCGTCGTGCTACACG
This sequence comes from Vibrio sp. TRT 29B02, assembly GCF_050113655.1. NCBI lineage: Bacteria > Pseudomonadati > Pseudomonadota > Gammaproteobacteria > Vibrionales > Vibrionaceae > Vibrio > Vibrio sp. TRT 29B02. The sequence goes on along the minus strand of NZ_JBNJOJ010000029.1, from coordinate 27,647 downwards.
CGCACGTCGTAAGATTGCAGAACTGGGTGCAACTCGCCTAGTAGTACACCGTACTCCTCGTCACGTGTACGCTCAGGTTATTGCAGCTAACGGCTCTGAGGTTATCGCAGCAGCTTCTACTGTAGAAAAAGCGATCCGTGAGCAAGTTAAGAACACTGGTAACATCGATGCAGCTAAAGCAGTAGGTAAAGCTGTTGCTGAGCGCGCTCTTGAAAAAGGCGTAGAAGCAGTTGCATTTGATCGTTCTGGTTTCCAATACCACGGTCGAGTGGCGGCGCTAGCAGAATCTGCTCGCGAAGCTGGTCTGAAATTCTAAGGTAGGGTTGGAAGATGGCTAAAGAACAACAAGTTCAAGCGAATGATTTGCAAGAAAAGCTAATCGCAGTTAACCGCGTTTCTAAAACGGTTAAAGGTGGTCGAATCATGAGCTTTACTGCGCTAACAGTAGTTGGTGACGGTAACGGTCGTGTAGGTTTCGGTTACGGCAAAGCTCGTGAAGTACCTGCAGCGATCCAAAAAGCAATGGAAAAAGCTCGTCGTAACATGACTACGGTCGCGCTTAACGAAGGTACCCTTCACCACCCAGTGAAAGGTCGCCATTCGGGCTCTAAAGTTTACATGCAGCCTGCTGCTGAAGGTACTGGTGTTATCGCAGGTGGTGCGATGCGTGCAGTACTAGAAGTTGCTGGTGTACACAACGTTCTATCTAAAGCATACGGTTCTACGAACCCTATCAACATCGTTCGTGCTACGATCGATGCACTAGGTAGCATGAAGTCACCAGAGATGGTTGCTGCTAAACGTGGTCTAACTGTTGAATCTATTTCGGAGTAAGAACACCATGGCAACTATTAAAGTAACTCAAACTAAAAGCTCAATTGGTCGTCTACCTAAGCACAAAGCTACGCTTCGTGGTCTAGGTCTTCGTAAAATCAACCACACAGTAGAACTTGAAGATACTCCGTGCGTACGCGGTATGATCAACAAGGTTTACTACATGGTTAAAGTTGAGGAGTAATCAGAATGCGTTTGAATACTCTATCACCAGCTGCTGGTGCTAAGACTACTGCTAAACGTGTAGGTCGTGGTATCGGTTCTGGCCTAGGTAAAACTGGTGGCCGCGGCCACAAAGGTCAAAAGTCACGCTCTGGCGGCACTGTTCGTCCAGGTTTTGAAGGCGGTCAGATGCCTCTAAAACAACGTCTACCAAAATTCGGTTTCACTTCTCGTAAGAGCCTAGTGTCTGCTGAAGTTCGTCTAGCTGAGCTAGCGAAAGTAACTGGTGACGTAGTAGATCTAAACAGCCTTAAAGCTGCTAACGTTATCACTAAGAACATCGAATTCGTAAAAGTTGTTCTATCTGGTGAAATTAACAAAGCAGTGACTGTTAAAGGTCTACGTGTGACTAAAGGCGCTAAAGCTGCAATCGAAGCTGCAGGCGGTAAAATCGAGGAATAATCTCGAGGAACGAGGTACAGATGGCTAAGAAACCAGGACAAGATTTTCGTAGTGCTCAGAGCGGCTTAAGTGAACTAAAGTCGCGCTTATTATTCGTAATTGGTGCACTTTTAGTATTCCGAGCCGGCTCTTTCGTGCCGATTCCTGGTATTGACGCTGCTGTACTTGCCGATTTGTTCGAACAGCAAAAAGGTACCATCGTAGAAATGTTTAACATGTTCTCCGGTGGTGCTCTTGAGCGTGCATCTATATTAGCGTTGGGCATCATGCCGTATATTTCGGCATCTATTGTTGTCCAACTGCTAACTGTAGTTCATCCAGCGTTAGCTGAACTCAAAAAAGAGGGTGAAGCAGGCCGTCGTAAGATCAGCCAATACACACGCTACGGCACGCTTGTACTTGCAACATTCCAGGCTATAGGTATCGCAACAGGCCTACCGAACATGGTCGATAATCTGGTTGTTATCAACCAAACCATGTTTACGCTTATTGCTACCGTAAGTTTAGTAACCGGCACCATGTTCCTAATGTGGTTAGGTGAACAAATTACTGAGCGTGGAATTGGTAACGGTATTTCGTTACTTATCTTTGCAGGTATTGTTGCTGGATTGCCTTCTGCAATCGGTCAAACAATCGAGCAAGCGCGTCAAGGTGAATTGCATGTACTTCTTCTGTTGTTGATTGCTGTACTTGCTTTTGCAGTTATCTACTTCGTTGTTTTCATGGAGCGTGGTCAACGTCGAATCGTTGTAAACTACGCGAAGCGTCAACAAGGTCGTAAGGTATTTGCTGCACAAAGCACTCACTTGCCACTTAAAATTAATATGGCAGGTGTTATTCCAGCAATCTTTGCGTCAAGCATTATCCTGTTCCCAGGAACACTGGCTCAGTGGTTTGGTCAGAATGGTGAGAGCAGCGCGTTCGGTTGGTTAACTGACGTGTCTTTGGCTCTTAGCCCAGGTCAGCCTCTGTATGTAATGCTTTATGCAGCAGCGATAATTTTCTTCTGTTTCTTCTACACGGCGTTGGTATTCAACCCGCGTGAAACAGCAGATAACTTGAAGAAGTCAGGTGCATTCGTACCCGGCATCCGCCCAGGTGAGCAGACAGCTAAGTATATTGATAAAGTAATGACGCGTTTAACCCTTGCTGGTGCGCTTTACATTACCTTTATCTGTCTGATTCCGGAGTTCATGATGGTCGCGTGGAACGTACGTTTCTACTTCGGCGGTACATCGCTACTTATCGTAGTTGTTGTAATTATGGACTTTATGGCACAGGTACAGACTCATCTGATGTCTCAACAGTATGATTCTGTGTTGAAAAAGGCAAACCTAAAAGGCTACGGCCGTTAATTTAGGTTTCATTTACGGAGTTTAGCAATGAAAGTTCGTGCTTCCGTTAAAAAAATCTGCCGTAACTGTAAAGTTATCAAGCGTAACGGTGTCGTTCGCGTGATTTGCAGTGAGCCAAAGCACAAGCAGCGCCAAGGCTAATTAGCAGAAATTTTTACTTGAAATATAAGGTAGTGTCGAGTATATTCCTCGGCCTACCTTTTGCGTGCAAAAGAAGTAGTATTCCGCAGCGTATCCGAAACGGGCTTTGCTGCGGCTAATTCTTTTATGAAACACTAGGAGTGAATAATGGCCCGTATTGCAGGCATTAACATTCCTGATCAAAAACATGCTGTAATCGCACTAACTGCGATCTACGGCATCGGTAAGACTCGCTCTCAAGCTATCCTAGCTGAAGTGGGCATTGCTGAAGATGTTAAGATCAGTGAACTAACTGAAGAGCAGATCGATCAACTGCGTGATGGTGTAGCTAAGTACACTGTAGAAGGTGATCTACGTCGTGAAGTATCAATGAACATCAAGCGTCTTATGGACCTTGGCTGTTACCGTGGTCTTCGTCATCGTCGCAGTCTACCACTACGTGGACAGCGTACTAAAACCAATGCTCGCACCCGTAAGGGTCCGCGTAAGCCGATCAAGAAATAATCGGGAAGGTAGAGTACAATGGCTAAACAACCAACTCGCGCTCGTAAGCGCTTACGCAAGCAAGTTGCAGATGGCGTTGCGCACATCCATGCTTCTTTCAATAACACAATCGTAACTATTACTGACCGTCAAGGTAACGCTCTAGCATGGGCTACTGCAGGTGGTTCAGGTTTCCGTGGTTCTCGTAAGTCTACTCCGTTCGCTGCACAGGTTGCTGCTGAGCGTTGTGCTGAAATGGCTAAAGAGTACGGTCTAAAGAACTTGGAAGTTATGGTTAAGGGTCCAGGTCCAGGTCGTGAATCTACTGTTCGCGCACTGAACGCTGCTGGTTTCCGCATCACAAACATCGTTGATGCTACACCAATCCCTCATAACGGTTGTCGTCCACCTAAGAAACGTCGTGTATAACGTTTTTTAGATTACTGGAGAAAGATCATGGCAAGATATTTGGGTCCTAAGCTGAAGCTTAGCCGTCGCGAAGGTACTGACTTATTCCTTAAGTCTGGTGTACGCGCGATCGATACCAAGTGTAAAATTGATAACGCACCAGGTGTACACGGCGCTCGTCGCGGTCGTCTATCTGAGTATGGCGTTCAGCTTCGTGAGAAGCAAAAAGTTCGTCGTATGTACGGCGTTCTAGAAAAACAATTCCGTAACTACTACAAAGAAGCTGCTCGTCTAAAAGGCAACACTGGTGAAAACCTACTTCAGCTTCTTGAAGGTCGTCTTGATAACGTAGTTTACCGCATGGGCTTTGGTGCAACTCGCGCAGAAGCACGTCAGCTAGTTAGCCACAAAGCTATCCTAGTTAACGGTAAAGTTGTAAACGTTCCTTCTTTCAATGTTGCGGCTAATGACGTTGTTTCTATCCGCGAGAAAGCTAAACAGCAATCTCGTATCAAGGCTGCTCTAGAAGTTGCTGAACAACGTGAAAAACCAACTTGGATTGAAGTAGATGGTGGTAAGATGGAAGGTACGTTCAAGCGTCTGCCTGAGCGTTCAGATCTATCTGCTGACATCAACGAACAATTGATCGTCGAGCTTTACTCTAAGTAAGGTTTAAACTAAAGAGAGGACACAATGCAGGGTTCTGTAACAGAATTTCTTAAGCCACGTCTTGTTGACATCGAACAGGTTAGCACGACTCACGCAAAAGTAACTCTTGAGCCATTAGAGCGTGGTTTTGGCCATACTCTTGGTAATGCACTTCGCCGTATTCTTCTATCTTCTATGCCAGGTTGTGCTGTAACAGAAGTAGAAATCGAAGGCGTACTTCATGAGTACAGCACTAAAGAAGGCGTTCAAGAAGATATTCTTGAAATCCTACTTAACCTTAAAGGTCTTGCTGTACGCGTTGCCGAAGGCAAAGATGAAGTGTTCATTACTTTGAACAAATCAGGCTCGGGCCCTGTGGTTGCAGGTGACATCACCCATGATGGTGATGTAGAGATCGCTAACCCTGAACACGTAATTTGTCACCTAACAGATGACAACGCTGAGATCGCAATGCGTATCAAAGTTGAACGTGGTCGTGGTTATGTTCCAGCTTCGGCTCGTATCCATACTGAAGAAGATGAGCGTCCTATTGGTCGCCTACTGGTTGACGCTACGTACAGCCCAGTAGACAAGATTGCTTACTCTGTTGAAGCAGCTCGTGTAGAGCAGCGTACAGACCTAGACAAGCTTGTTATCGACATGGAAACGAACGGTACTCTAGACCCTGAGGAAGCAATCCGTCGTGCAGCTACTATCCTAGCTGAACAATTGGATGCGTTCGTAGATCTTCGTGATGTACGTGTACCTGAGGAGAAGGAAGAGAAGCCAGAATTCGATCCGATCCTACTGCGTCCTGTAGACGATCTTGAACTAACAGTTCGCTCTGCTAACTGTCTGAAAGCAGAAGCGATTCACTACATCGGTGATCTTGTACAGCGTACTGAGGTTGAGCTACTTAAAACGCCTAACCTTGGTAAAAAATCTCTTACTGAGATTAAAGACGTACTTGCATCACGTGGTCTTTCTCTTGGCATGCGCCTAGAGAACTGGCCACCAGCGTCTATCGCTGAAGATTAATCGATAATAGTTAGAAGGATTAGGTCATGCGCCATCGTAAGAGTGGTCGTCAACTCAACCGCAACAGCTCACATCGTAAAGCGATGTTTAGCAACATGGCTAGCTCTCTAGTACGTCATGAAGTTATCAAGACTACACTGCCAAAAGCAAAAGAGCTACGTCGCGTAGTTGAGCCTTTGATTACACTAGCTAAGACTGACAGCGTTGCTAACCGTCGTCTAGCATTTGCACGTACTCGTGACAACGAAGTAGTTGCAAAACTATTTAACGAACTAGGTCCACGTTTCGCTGCTCGTCAGGGCGGTTACACTCGTATCCTAAAAGCTGGCTTCCGTGCTGGTGACAAAGCTCCAATGGCTTACATTGAGCTTGTAGATCGCCCAGCTGCTGAAGAAGCTGCTGAGTAATCAGGTTCGTACGAACAAAAAAACCGAGCGTTAGCTCGGTTTTTTTGTGCCTGAAAGATAGCGAAATACTATAGCGAGGTTGAATCAGTCTCTGATAGGGAGTTTTAAAAGTTGATGCTTTGGCGGCAACCTTCAAACATTTTCTCTCTTATTGCCAAATCGCCCCTAAGCTATCCAGCAGTCCATTACTTGCTCCTTGGCTCTGCAGTGCGCTGATAATAATTGGAGCGAAGGTAGAGATTAGCGATGGGTCCATGCCTAATGCTGAGAATGCACTTTTAACTGTTTCATTGTTGGCAATCATTGCTGTTAAGCCGCTTGATTGTAGAGAGTCAAAACCAGATATCAACCCCGCCATTTCATTGCTTTGACTGCTATTAAGCGAGTTTTGCGCCAGCGCTAACATTGAGCCTAGACCGCCAATGGCTTGTTCAGACGAAATGTTGGCACTATTTTGCAGTGTAGAAACTAAATCGGTGCTGCCTGTATTTTGCGAAGACCATGTCTGAACCGCGCCTATTAAAGCGGCATTTGCTAAGCTGCTGTAGGCATTATCACTGCCTGCGTTGGTGTTGCTACCTGATGTAGTTTGGCATCCCATTAACGCCATGCTCACGATCGCTGCCAGTACAATTTTCTTATTCATCTTCTTTCCTTAATAAAACGAGATCATTGATAGATCTGTCGAATAAGTATCATACATAAAAAACGGCGACACAATGGCCGCCGTTTTGTTCGCTTTAATTTGCTGAGAAATTAAAGGATATCTAGTAGTTCTACTTCAAATACTAGAGCTGCAAATGGTGGAATTGCAGCGCCAGCGCCACGTTCACCGTATGCAAGATCTTGTGGGATGTATAGTTTCCACTTAGAACCAACAGGCATCAGTTGTAGTGCTTCAACCCAACCCTTGATAACGCCAGTCACTGGGAACTCAGCTGGTTGACCGCGAGATACTGAGCTGTCGAAAACGGTACCGTCAGTTAGTTCACCGTGGTAGTGAACGCGAACTTGCTTGTCTGAAGTTGGGATTTCACCAGTACCTTCAGTGATCACTTCGTATTGAAGACCAGATTCAAGAACCGTTACTTCTGGACGTAGAGCGTTATCTTTTAGGAACGCTTCGCCGTCCGCAGCAGCTGCTTTTGCTGCTTCTTGGCGTGCAGCTTCAACACGAGTGTGTAGCTCTTGAAGAGCGTTGTTGATCTCGTCGATTTCGATAGCTGGTTGCTCACCAACTAGTGCTGTAGCGATACCGGCAGCGATGGCGTCAACGTTTAGACCTTCTAGACCAGAACCAGCAAGTTGCTGACCCATCTGCAGACCGATACCGTAGCTAGCTTTTTGCTCTACAGTGTCAAATTTAACTTCAGACATGATGTCTCTCTTTGTATGGTGTATAAAGCAGTAAAGGATACCAGCAATGGCGCTATGATGAAACGGTCGTTCCCATATAGTCTGTCGAGTAGGGGAATGTGAGATTAAGATCGACTTTCTATGACTTGATAGCAAGTTTTGACCCAGCGATTACTTTGTTGAGCGAAAATTCCTATACTCATGGGGGCTTGGTTTTTTATACTTAGAGCGAAACCCGTTTGGAGACAAGGTGCGATGAATCGCAGAAAAAAGAAAAAACAGCAGCAAGTTGATTACGTTGATCTAGTGAAGAAAAAGTTTAGTGCTATTGATTGGCTCAAACTAAAGGGTGCAGTCCTACAACGCTGGAACCTGCTTCCTAAACTTCACCAACGTGGTTTAATAATCTTAGTGCCTGTCTTGCTGGTTTTATTGGTGATTCCGTTACCCGATTCGACGGGTGGTACTGAATCACAAACCTCGCCAGTCCAACGAGTCGAGATTGACATTGATACACGTAGTTTGAGCGAGCAACAAAGCAGACAGCAGCAATCACTGGCTTCTGACACTTGGAAGGAGTATCAGGTTAAGAGTGGTGATACATTGGCGCAAGTGTTTCGCAGCAATGGTTTAGCAATGGCGGATCTCAACGCTTTAGTAAAAGTTGAAGGTGCGGACAAACCTCTAAGCCAAATTAAGCAAGGGCAGCTTGTCCGCTTTAAGTTAGCGGAGAATGGGCAATTGGATATCCTTCAACTCGAAAAGAACAATCAGTCTGTTATGTTCTTCCGTCTTTCTGACGGTGGTTTTGGTCGCAGTAAGTAACTCATCCTTCCGCTTTTTATCAGTGTTTGCCACGGGACAAGGGGTAGCATAATCATGGTTATCCCTATTACTGTCAGCCAGTCTGGCACTTCGTCAAAATAAACCACGCCAATAATAACGACGAACACTAACCCTGAATTTTCTGCTACAGAAATCTGGCTTGCTGGCGCTCGTCGATAAGCCATGACCGCCAACCCGTTGTAACTCAAAATTAATCCAGCACTTGCCAAAATCAGCATGATTTGCTGATAGGTTATCGGCGCCCAGTAAATCAAGGCTAATACCGATGAGAGAGGCAGAGATAGCAACGATGTCCAAAATAACGTGCTGATGATGGTCTGTTCCGCCGGTAATTTACGCGCAGTGACGTTGAAGAGTGCCAGAGTTAACGTTGTTCCTAAGGCAAACGTCGCTGCCCAATGAAATTCTGAAGGCCTGAGAACCACTAATACGCCGACAAAACCGAACAGTGATGCGGCCGCACGCGTCCAAGCGATTTTCTCTCCTAGAAGCAATACAGCTAGCGGTAGCATCAATAAAGGGGCGGCATAAAAGACTGCGTTTGCCGTCGCTAGGGTCAGGTGAGTGATGGCAATGACCATGCATCCACTGCCAATCAATATCAGTTGTGCACGGAATAAGTTGAAACCTGGGCTATAGAGCTTTTTCTGAGTTGGCTTTTGTTGCCACCAAAAGGGAAAGATCACTAAAGTTGAAAGCAGTTGGCGAACGAAAACATACTGGAAGGTAGACACATCACCATCCAGTAATTTTACTGCGACATCAGACAAAGATGCCGCTAAGTTGCCTACGATAAGCAGGAGGATCGCGACATAGGTCGCTGAAGCTGCCACGTCTATTTGTCCAACTTCATATCAATATGTGGGATATCGTCTTCAAGATACATATCTGAGGTTTGGACAAAGCCATGTTGCTGATAAAAGTCAGCCAGATGCTCTTGTGCACCAATCTCTATTTTCTCTCCTGGCCACAAAGATTCACACCCAGCCAATGCTTGCTTGAGTAACTGATGGCCAAGCCCGCCACCTCTATGGCTTGCTAAGGTAGCAACGCGTCCAATGCTGACACTTGGATAGCTTAACCCCTTCGGTATCAACCGAGCGCACGCAACCAACAGCCCATCTTTATAACCAAGTAGATGATGTACACCCTCTTGATGATCTTTGTCATCCAGCTCGGGGTATGGGCATGTTTGCTCAACGACAAATACATCCACTCTGAGTTTAAGTAGTTGATAAAGCTGAGTGGTTGTCAGCTGTGAAAAGGGAGTTAGTAGCCAAGTGACCATAGGTGTTTTGCCTTGTTGATATCTGTTAAGGCGAATGTAGCAACTCAATCGCTTGGCGACATTAACAATTGTTAATTTTGGTGGCGATTTTTGATACGACTCAAGCTGATTGGTGTGATGCCTAGGTAAGCAGCGACTTGATAGTCATTGAGCCGTTCAAGCAATTCGGGGTAATGCTGGCAGAAAAGTTGGTAGCGTTCCTCCGGGCTGTAGAGCAGCATAAATCGTTCTTTGTTTTCTTTATACATTAACTGAGTTTCGAGCAGCTTTAGGTAAATGCTGTGTTTTTCATCTCGCCACTGACGGAGGGCGGCAATAGGGAGAGAAATCATGGTGCAGGGCGTAAGAGATTCGAGCAGATAAGGTGAGGCCTGCTGTTTGATTAGGCTTTCAAAGCCGATAAGCCAGTCATTTTCCCAATAGAACTCTTTGCTGAACTCTTTGCCTTTTTCCGTCAAGTAACATGAATGACAGATACCTGATACGAGAAAATAGATCTCTTCTGCCACCTGCCCTTGATGTAGCAGGATATGACGGGTCGGCAGCTCAAGTTGTCGTGCTGACAGAGTCAGTTGATCAACTTCTTGGTTGGTAAATCCATTGTGGGTCAATTGCTGTCGAAAGTTTTCAAACATGGCGTGTTTATCTTTGAATGGGATAGGTAGAGATTCTAGCGCACTTCCCCAACTCGCTACCATTGACCTGTGATGAAAAAAAAGCCGCAACGAACAGTGCGGCTTTGTTTCAATGGAAAAGAGGGTTATTTCTGAAGGTCGATTTGATAAACCGCGAAACCTACATCATCAGTGCCGATGCGTTTCATTGGATACTGGCCTTTTTCTTCGATGAACTTCGCCGCCTTATCACTTGGTGAAGTCTCAAAACGGATGTCCAGTTTCTTATCTGACTTAATTGGTGCAAATGACCAGTTGTTGTCTGCGCTTGGCGTGAATTCACCTTTTTCGTTGCTTACGCGAGTAATGTAAGCCGCGATTACTGAACGGTTTTCATCTGGTGAGTCAAACGCGACAAAATCAGAGCCTGTGCCAGGGAACTTATTGCTGTATGCACGGTAGTTGTTTGTCGCGATGATGAAGTCTTGCTTCATATCGATTGGCTTACCTTGATAAGTAAGATTAACAATACGTTCAGCACCTTCGTTGATCACCTTGCAGTCGCCGTCATATTTCGCCGGCTTAGTGACATCAATTTGATAGTTCAGGCCATCAATAACATCGAAGTTGTAGGTACGGAAGCCATCCCAGTCAATCAGACTTTGTGGCTCAGTGCTGTTGACATCAATTTGCTTAAACTGACCCGCAGTACACTCTAACCACTCTTTCACTTCAGTGCCGGTTACTTTCATCGCCACGAGAGTGTTCGGGTATAGGTAAAGGTCTGCTGCGTTACGGAAAGTCAACTGACCAGATTCTACTTCAGTGAAGTTACCCGGATCATTTTTACGACCGCCAGCTTTAAATGGTGCAGCAGCAGAAAGAACAGGAATGTCTGCTAGGTCAGGATCGCCTTGGATAAAGCGCTCAACGTAATCTTTTTGTGCAAGGTTAACAATTTGTACTGTTGGATCGTCTTGTACTAATGCTAAGAAGCTGTACATCACGTCGTTAGCTTTACCGATTGGCTGGTTAACGAAATCGCGAGTCCCTTTGTGGTCAGCTTCAAGCGCTTTAACCATCTCAGCATCTGCTTCTGCAAGTGAAGTTTTTGTTTTCTTGTCGTAGATCGGACGAGCTTCAGTTTGGCCTTTTACAACCGTCCATTTACCGTCTTTTTCTTTCAGTTCAAGATCAATGACACCAACGTGGCTACCCCAGCGACCTGGCATAACTGCTGCTACACCATTGATGGTACCGTTTGTGTTATCAATACCTGGAATGTTATCGAAGCCTTTTCCTGGGAATACAGCATGAGAGTGACCAAAAGCAATCGCGTCGATACCATCTACTTGAGAAAGGTAGTACGTAGAGTTTTCTGCACCTACTTTATGTGGGTCTGAAGATACGCCAGAGTGCGGAATCGCAACGATGACGTCGGCACCTTCAGCTTTCATTTGAGGCACTAGCTTATCAGCCGTTTCTTTGATGTCTTTAGCGAAGACTTTGCCTTCTAGGTTTTTCTTATCCCACACCATGATTTGCGGTGGAACAAAGCCGATGTAACCCACTTTGATTTGGTGTTCTACGCCATCAACGTCTTTAAATGTATGAGATTTAATGATGTATGGTTTGAAGTAATGCTCGCCAGTTTTCTTGTCGAATACGTTTGCGCTGACATAAGGGAAATCAGCGTCGTTGATAGTTTCTGCAAGGAACTCTAAACCGTAGTTAAACTCATGATTACCAATGTTACCCACATCGTAATTCAACTGGTTCATCGCTTTGTATACTGGGTGTACCTCGCCTTTTTCAATGCCTTTCGCTGCCATATAGTCTCCCATAGGGCTGCCTTGAATTAGGTCACCATTATCAACAAGTACACTGTTTTCTACTTCGGCACGAGCTTGTTTAACCAGAGTAGCAGTGCGAGTAAGACCAATCTGTTGCGATGGCTTGTCTTTGTAGTAGTCATAGTCCATGACGTTAGTGTGAATATCAGTCGTTTCGACAATACGAAGTTTGATCGTATCTGCCATTACTGGACCAGCCATGGCCAACATACCACCAAGTACTGCAAGAGACAGGGGGTTCACTGCTGCTTTCATTTTTTAAGCTCCGATAGCGTTAAATAAGACCCGTCTAATTTAACAAAATGAAGTGAAACAATTGTTTCACTAGGTAATTAATTGTGATCTAGAGCAGTTATGTATTGGTGTTATGCAAAGAATCTCTCAAAATTCGATAAAGGGACTATAGTACGGTTTATCGTTCTTATCAGAAATTGATATAAAAAATGAAATTTTAGAATTTCAGGTAATAAAGATACAGATACATAATGCTTCCATAGACATTGAAGGATGACATTATGGCTCGCAAGGAAACCGTTTCTCAATTCCCTTTGAACGCTCAACGTGCACAGCGTAGCAATCAGATGGATTTAAATACTTTTGGTCGCAGCGTGCTCGGTAAAGGTGAAGTGGCACTTATCGGTGCAGGCCCTGGTGACGTAGAGTTGCTAACGCTGAAGGCAATGCGTTTCTTACAGCAAGCGGATGTCGTGCTATACGACTATCTTGTTTCTGAAGACATTATGTCTCTCCTTCCTAGTGACACGATTACGGTGTGTGTTGGTAAGCGCGCTGGCCACCATAGTGTCCCTCAAGAAAAAACCAATCAGCTATTGGTGGACTTTGCTAAACAAGGTCACCGTGTCGCTCGCATCAAGGGCGGTGATCCGTTTATTTTTGGCCGCGGTGGTGAAGAGCTTGAAGTATTGGCGGACGCTGGAGTTTCTTTTCATGTTGTTCCTGGTATTACCGCCGCAGCGGGTGCGACAGCTTATGCGGGCATACCGTTAACCCATAGAGATTACGCTCAATCAGCTATGTTTATAACCGGGCATTTGAAAGCAGAAAGTGACCAGATGGACTGGTCTACGTTGGCTCGCGGCAACCAAACGCTGGTGATCTATATGGGCTTAATGAAGTCTGAATATATCGAACATCAGTTGATTGAGCACGGCCGTAGCCCTGAGACTCCAATCGCCATTATTGAGCGTGGGACTCAGTCAACCCAAAGAATATTCAAAGGTCAGCTATCTCAACTGGCTGAACTTGCAAAAGACGCGCAATCGCCGTCTCTCATCGTCATTGGTGAAGTGGTGTCACTGTCAGACAAGCTGGCGTGGTTCACTCCACAGCCTAGCGTACAACAGCGCCAATTCGCATAACTCATTATTTGATTAGTCAGAAGCTCGTATTGAGCCGTAAAGGAAGCACTAACATGGACCAAGAACGTTTAACCCACCTCAAGCAACTCGAAGCGGAGAGTATTCATATTATCCGTGAAGTGGCGGCTGAGTTTGATAACCCAGTGATGATGTACTCGATCGGTAAAGATTCGTCGGTAATGTTGCATCTCGCTCGCAAAGCTTTCTACCCAGGAAAGATCCCGTTCCCGCTGCTGCACGTGGATACCGACTGGAAATTTAAAGAGATGATTGAGTTTCGTGATCGTACGGCTGAAAAGTATGGTTTTGAGCTTTTGGTGCATAAGAACCCTGAAGGTTTAGCGATGGGATGTAGTCCGTTTACGCACGGCTCATCTAAGCATACCGATATTATGAAAACACAAGGCCTGAAACAGGCTCTGAATAAATATGGTTTTGATGCGGCTTTTGGTGGGGCTCGTCGAGATGAAGAGAAATCACGTGCTAAAGAGCGTGTCTATTCGTTCCGCGATAAGAACCACACTTGGGATCCAAAGAATCAACGTCCAGAGTTATGGCGTACTTACAACGGTCAGATCAACAAAGGTGAAAGCATTCGTGTCTTCCCGCTATCGAACTGGACTGAACTGGATATCTGGCAATACATCTACTTGGAGAACATCGACATTGTTCCGCTGTATCTAGCAGAAAAGCGTCCGGTTGTTGAGCGTGATGGCATGCTGATCATGGTGGATGATGATCGTATGAAGTTAGAGCCGGGAGAAGTGATTGAAGAGAAGAGCGTACGTTTCCGTACTCTTGGCTGCTACCCGCTTACGGGGGCGATTGAGTCAGATGCGAATACGTTAACTGGCATTATCGAAGAGATGTTGGTGGCAACATCGAGTGAACGTCAAGGCCGCGCGATCGACCACGATCAGTCTGGATCGATGGAATTGAAAAAACGTCAAGGCTACTTCTAATTTAGGATCTAAGGAAAGAAACATGAACAGCGTAGTAGAAGCTCAATTAGAAGAGCTAGGTATCGAAGGTTACCTTACACAGCATCAATACAAATCACTGCTTAGATTCCTTACCTGTGGATCAGTAGATGATGGCAAAAGTACTTTAATCGGCCGATTACTGCATGACTCAAAGCAGATCTATGAAGATCAGTTAGCGGCCGTACATAACGACAGTCAACGTGTGGGCACAACTGGCGAGCGTCCTGACCTAGCGTTGTTGGTCGATGGATTACAGGCAGAGCGAGAGCAGGGGATCACGATTGATGTCGCGTACCGTTACTTCTCTACTCAAAAACGTAAGTTCATCATTGCCGACACCCCGGGGCATGAACAGTACACACGCAATATGGCAACAGGGGCATCAACGTGTGATCTGGCGGTGATCTTAATTGACGCTCGTAAAGGTGTGTTGGATCAAACTCGTCGTCATTCGTTTATCTCAAATCTATTGGGTTTAAAACACTTTGTTGTTGCCGTGAACAAAATGGATCTTGTCGACTACTCACAGCAACGATTTGAACAGATCCGCGACGAATATTTGGAGTTTTCTAAAAATCTACAGGGTGAAATCGATATTCAGATTTTACCGCTGTCGGCTTTAGAGGGTGACAATGTTGTAGATGCAAGTGAGAACTTGAGTTGGTTCGAAGGTCCATCTTTGCTTGAGATCCTTGAAACGGTAAACGTTGATCGTGACAAGGCCGTTGGTGAGTTCCGTTTCCCAGTCCAGTACGTGAATCGACCAAACCTAGATTTCCGTGGTTTCTCTGGCACGATTGCGTCAGGTTCTATCAACGTTGGTGATGAGGTTAAGGCGTTACCTTCAGGCAAAACATCGAAAGTTGCTCGTATTGTAACTTTTGATGGCGACCTAGAGCAGGCACAAGCTGGACTGGCAGTGACGCTCACTTTGGAAGACGAAATTGATGTTAGCCGTGGTGATCTGATTGTTCTAGAAAAGGCACAGATTGAATCGAGTAACCATCTCCTAGCTGATGTGGTTTGGATGACAGAGCAACCGCTTCAGCCGGGGCGTGAGTATGACATCAAGATTGCTGGCAAGAAAACAGTGGGTCGTGTTGAGTCCATTCGTCATCAGTATGACATCAATAACCTTTCAACCCATAGTGCGGTTGAATTACCACTCAACGGTATCGGTTTGTGTGAATGGACGCTGACTGAGTCAGTGGCACTCGATAGCTACACCTCATGCCAAGATACTGGTGGGTTTATCATTATTGACCGCTTAACCAATGTGACAGTTGGTGCTGGCTTGGTACGTGAAAGCTTGACTCAGGTGGAAACGAAAGTCGGTGATTTCTCTGCATTTGAGATCGAACTTAACGCGTTAATCCGCAAGCATTTCCCACACTGGGAATCAAAAGATATCAGTCAGTTACTTAAGTAACCGTCTTACTGGTAGGGAAGTAATATGTGGCAACAAGGATTTGTGTTAGCAATATTATTAGGCATAGTAACCTGCCTGTTGGCTACGCGGATTAAACCGAGTTATATCTTCGCAGGTGCAGCATTCATTGCTTTTCTTGGCGGAATGATTGAGCTCGGTGATGTTGCCACGAATTTTACTAACTCTTCTCTACTTACTTTGGTGCTGCTGATTTTGGCTTCAGCAGCATTGGAGAAAACGCGTTTGGTGAGTTGGGTCAGTCGTTCATTGTCTAATGGTCGTCTAGCCACTGTGGTTGCAAAACTTGGAATTTCAACCGCGTTACTCTCTTCATTTACCAATAACACCGCGGTGGTAGTATCTCTGATTGGTGCCATTAAGCGCAATCAGCAGCATGCCCCATCTAAACTGTTGATCCCTCTCTCTTATGCGGCGATTTTGGGTGGTACGCTCACTTTGATCGGTACATCCACAAACTTGATCATCAATAGCTTTGTTGAAGATGCCGGTTTGCCGAGTTTAGGTTTTTTTGCCCCCACGTTGATCGGTTTGTCTGTGCTGCTTGGTGGCTTGATGATCTTGATCCCCATGAGTTACTTTCTGCCTGATTATGAAGATCATACACAGGATGAGCTGCCTTATTTCTTAGAAGCGCGTGTCGAGCCTGGTTCGCCGTTAGTAGGACGGAGCATCAGTGAAAACAACCTACGTGCGTTACGTAAGTTGTTCTTGGCTGAAGTGGTTCGTGATGGTCAGACTATGCCTTCGGTCGAACCTGATTTTGTCCTTCAAGCTCGTGATCGATTGTTGTTTTGTGGTGATATCGAAAGTGTCGCCACTTTACAGGAGATTCAAGGTTTAACCCTATTTGGTCAACACCATCTTAATGGACAAGGGTTTGTTGAAGTCGTTGTCAGCTCTTCGGCCAGTTTCTGTAATAAGACGCTGAAATCGAGTCATTTTAGAGATCGATTTGATGCAGTAGTGGTAGCTATTCGTCGTGGCCACGAGCGTTTGCAAGGTGGCTTGGGGAATATCACTCTAAATGCAGGGGATACCTTAGTACTTGTTCCTGGTAAGCGTTTTGAACAAGAGAGACAAGCCCATCGCAAAGAGTTTGTGTTGATCAATGCACTTGGTTCAAGTGCTCGTCTAGACACGAATAAATCGACTTGTGTGTTATTGGGTTTTGCTGGTGTCATATCCTTAGCTTTGCTTGACTTGTTTCCATTGATAAAAGGTTTGTCCGTCTTTCTTTTAGCGGCGCTCTTTTCTGGCGTCATCCAACTTGCCGAATTGCGTAGACGCTTTCCCATCGATATTGTTGTGATCGTTGGTTCGGCGCTGTCAATCGCACAACTGATGTTGTCATCCGGTTTATCGGTCAGTTTGGGTCAGATGTTTATTGAAGGATTCAATGGGTGGGGAGTCTTTGGTGCTTTGGTTGCGACTTACTTGCTTACTCTTATTTTAACTGAACTTGTTACTAACAATGCTGCGGCCGCATTAGCATTTCCAATTGGTTACAGTATGGCTTTGGGCTACGGGGTCGATCCTATGCCATTTATTATGGCGGTGTTGTTTGGTGCAAGTGCGAGCTTCATTTCACCCTACGGTTATCAAACTAACCTTTTGGTTTATAGCGTAGGAAATTACAAAATTACTGATTATGTTCGAGTGGGAATTCCTTTATCGATTGTTTACTCCGTGTTGGTGTTAACGCTGATTCCACTCTTCTTTCCGTTTTAAAAGGACTCAATTATGACTACGGAAACACCGACTAAAGACGAAAATGTTGTTTGGCATCATCACTCGATTGACAAAGAATTTCGCGCCAAACTCAAAAGACAGCAACCCGTTGTGCTTTGGTTTACTGGCTTGTCTGGCGCAGGTAAATCGACCGTCGCCGGTGCTCTAGAAACGCGTTTGGCTGAATTGGGGCATCACACTTACTTGTTAGATGGAGACAATGTTCGTCATGGTTTGTGTAGTGATCTCGGGTTCTCTGAGCAAGATCGCCGTGAAAACATCCGTCGCATCGGTGAATTGGCTAAGCTGATGGCGGATGCTGGTTTGATCGTCTTGTCCGCTTTTATCTCTCCTCATCGTGCAGAGAGGCAGTTGGTACGTGAAATGCTGCCAGAGGACGAGTTTTTAGAAGTGTTCGTCAATACTTCATTGGAAGTGTGTGAACAAAGGGATCCTAAAGGTCTGTATAAAAAAGCGCGTGCAGGGGAGATTACTAATTTTACTGGTATCGATTCTGAGTATGAAGCACCACTCAATCCAGAAATTGATCTTCGGGCAGGTGAGAAGTCAATTGATGAGCTGGTTGATGACTGCTTACAAGTATTGAAAGCCCGTAAGGTGATTGCATAAATAAAAAACGCTTCTCTAGAGAAGCGTTTTTTATTTGTTTATCTGTTAAGGGTTATTCAAAACAGATCTCAATAAATGCGTTACCCCATTGAGAAGTGAACGGCATGATAATGATAGAACCTTCGCACTTGTGACGGATGGTGTGGCCTTTACCAGAGACAACGACAGGCGTCGCCATATCAAAATCAAAACCACTTTCGGCTAGGATACGTTTTGCACCACCCGTTACCATGTTAGTGATTTCACCCACCATGTCTGTCACTTCATCGTTCAGCCCATTAGGGCGTTCACCAAGCATATTCTGCATAATTTCAAGAGCGAGGTTTTCATCGAAAGTAATCGACATAGAACCGCGGCTTTGCGGACCTACCATCCCGATTAAACCTGAAACATCTCCACGTGCAATTTCATCTTTTTTGACACGAGGTTTCTGTGGCTTCAATTCCAGTGAAGCCATCGTTTTCAAAACATTCATCAATGAAGCTAAAAACGGGTTTACAAATTCAGCGCGCATAATCTTCTTCTATATCTTATTTCGCTTTGTCAGAGGCACATGACTGACAAATACCATGTGATTCAATAACGTGATTGTTGATGGAAAAACCATGTACTTCCGCATTCTTCTTTAGCAAGGCTACCAAACTATCATCTTGCAGTTCAATAACGTTGCTGCATCTGTCGCAAATCAAAAGATGCGAGTGATGCTTATGGGCATTGCAGGAGCAGCATTGAATATAGCTGTTGGTTGATTCAACACGGTGGATGAATCCCTGTTCGAGCAAAAAGTCCAAGGCTCGATACACAGTAGGTGGTTTGGCCTGGGGTTCACTTACTTTTAACTCGTCTAAAAGCTCATAAGCACTTGCAGCCTTTGGACTTGAGCAAATCAGCTCAAACACTCTTTTGCGTTGGGCGGTAAGCCTTACGCCTCTGGCTGCACATATATCTTCTATTTGCTTTACTAACTGCTGGTCCAAACTTATCACCGTTACCAATGGACATTTTTAATAATATACCATTTCTTGCGGTTTATCGTCGCTCTGTAGGTAATATCAATTCGCTATGTCAGCAGGTTACTTATTCGAAGGATGAATAGTAGTAGCCTGACTTTAATGGCATAAGTTACATTATCTACAATAAAAACGATACAAATTACAGCATTTTACTCACTTCTCATTGCCGGCTTGTGTCCAAGATCTGTAAACCGCGCTCAAAATCAAATTCTTCCAGTGCCTTAGTCAGCTCAGAGAGCTGGTTTCGCGACAAACCAATTTGCTGCCCAGATTGCAGTCCATTGATGATAGAAATTAACACGCCACCTCTTTAGTATTATTTTTTTATTGAGTGCATTGACAATATGGTGATGGTTTCACATATTTATATCAGCTTTGATTCATCAACAGAGGCTAGGTTGAGACTTATGGATAGATCAAACTTAAGGACGTTGGTCGATAGCATTCATGCTGAAATCAGTAACGATAGGCTACACGGGTTACACCGAACCAGTGTGGCATTGAAAGAAGCGATGACTGAATCAGACCGTAGAGAGCTTGTGCAGTATTTTAACTATTTCTCGGTTTGTACGTTCACTGACAACGAATTGATCTTGGAGTATCCCAGTCTTACACTATAAAAATGTTGGCTAACCGAAGGGTTGGCCTTTTTTATTTCGACACAGTGTTGATCCAATCACTACGTCATGGTGGCATGCTCTTATGCACTTTAACTGGTGTAGATAGACAAGCACATGATCTATCAATAGAGAACTTAACCGCTTATTGTCATTCCTTAGTATTCCCTCATTTTTCCTGAATGTTTTCTCTTCTGTGTGTATAATCGCGGATTCTGTTTTGACCACGATGCTCACTGTATAGCGAGACTCACCTTATGAAACCTGATAACACTAGTAAATACGCGGCTAACCGCTTTTCCATTGCACCTATGCTCGATTGGACGGATCGACACTGCCGTTACTTCCACCGCTTGTTGACTAACGAGACTCTGCTTTATACAGAGATGGTCACCACGGGGGCAATTATTCATGGTAAAGGTGACTTCCTAGCATATAACCAGGAAGAGCATCCAGTTGCCCTGCAATTAGGCGGTTCAAATCCTAAGGACTTGGCTACTTGCGCTAAACTGGCGGCAGAGCGTGGCTACGATGAGATTAACTTAAACGTTGGCTGCCCATCTGACCGTGTACAGAATGGCCGCTTTGGTGCTTGTCTAATGGGCGAGCCTCAGTTGGTGGCAGACTGTGTTGCAGCTATGCGTGATGTAGTTGATGTACCTGTAACAGTAAAGACCCGTATTGGTATTGATGATCAAGATTCGTATGAATTCCTGACAGACTTTGTTTCTATCGTCTCAGAGAAAGGCGGTTGTGAGCAATTTACTATCCATGCCCGTAAAGCTTGGCTTTCTGGTCTTAGTCCAAAAGAGAACCGAGAGATCCCACCACTGGACTACCCACGCGCATATCAACTAAAGAAAGACTTCTCTCATTTAGTGATCGCTGTGAATGGTGGCGTTAAAACTCTGCAAGAGACTAAAGAGCACTTGCAGCATCTTGATGGTGTGATGGTAGGGCGCGAAGCATATCAGAATCCCTATATCTTAGCTGAGGTCGATCAACAGATCTTTGGATTAGATAAGCCAATTAAAAAGCGTACTCAGGTTGTGGAAGAAATGTATCCATACATTGAACAGCAGCTTTCGAATGGGGCGTACTTAGGTCATATTACTCGTCATATGTTGGGTTTGTTCCAGAACATGCCGGGAGCTCGTCAATGGCGCCGCCATATTAGTGAAAACGCTCATAAGCCAGGATCGGGCATAGAAGTGGTCGAAGCGGCACTAGCGAAAATTCCAAAAGAGTTGAATGTGTAAAAATTACCAACGGGGTTGGTGAAAATTACCATTATCTATCGAAGAAAAGAGTGCTATTTAATAGCGCTCTTTTTTATTTTCTATATTTTCAATGTCTTAGCGTGTTGGTTAAGGTTGGCACGCATCCTGAAATAGAGGTTAGTAACAACAAAGGAGATTGATATGTTTGAGCTAATCTTTATTTTGGTATTTGTAGCAACATTACTGGTCACTGGAGTGACTATGGTTACCGTGTTTGTCGGAGTTGCTTTTTCTCTGGTAGTCATGGTGCTTCTAGGAATGGTTGGCGCAGTGATCAAGCTCATTCCATGGTTGATTGTGATTGCTATTGGCGTTTGGTTCTTCAAGAACTATGTGGTTCAGCCTCGATAACAGGACTCTACTGAGAAATATTTACTGGCTAGAGGTATGTCTATGTTAGAATTTGACGAAAATCATACTTATCTAGCCATGTGCAGCTCGATTCGGGGCTGTCTGAAGTGAATACTTGGAGAACTAATCCCATGGGTTTTAAAACCGCCAGTGCATTCGCCATCGCGGCAGTCGTTTCTGCGTCAGCTTTCGCTGAGTCCTCTCTAACAACTAAGTTTGGCGCTGAAGCGTGGCTAACAGACACTAAAGTGAACGAGGTCACTCGAGATGGTGATACAACACCAAGTGTTTATGTAGCGGTTGAACACGGTATCAAATATGTGCCTGATGCACGTCTGCGCTACACGAGCGTTGATGCTGATTACATGGCTTTTGATAAACTGGATTTAACTTTGTACTACCGTGTTATGGAGCATGATTTAATGCATTTCGATGCGGGTATGACGTTCAGTGACCTAGGTAATACTAAATATATCAACCCTGAAAATAGCGCTAGCACAACGTTTGATAAAACCATTTGGGCTTGGTACGGTTATGCAGAAATCACGGTGCCTAACACCAATTTCGATGTCATCGGTGAAATGAACTTTGGTGATAGTAGCGGTATTAAGAGTACCGACTTGATGGCAGGTGTACAGTACCGCTTACCTGTTGGTGAGAATACATTGGCTTTCCGTGGCGGTTACCGCGTGATTGATTTGGAGTCGGAAGAGTTCCCGAATACTAAGGGCGACCCGTTTATTTTTGCTAATGGCTTCTTTGCTGGCGCAGAGTTTTCTTTCTAAACATCTGAGTCTATTTTTTAAAACGTCGCTATCTAAAGCGGCGTTTTTTTATATCTATTGATTATATCCGTTCATTTCGTTTAGCACTTTTTCTGTCATTGGCCATGCTTAATAAGGAATTTTCGCCAGAGAAAGGAACCTCATGACTATCACTGAACTTCGAAATCTATATCGTGAGAATCAGCTAGTAGAAGCCATTATCGAGCCTTCAGCACAAGAAGGAAGCTGGATTGTGGAATTTCGCCATGCTCGTGGTGGCTTTGTTCTTTTGACCGACTCTCACGGTGAAGAGTGTCATTATATGGACCTCGATCTAGCGTCAAAGTCAGCAATGGCGGTAGGTTTCAAGCAGGTTCGCGTAGAGGCAAAATAGCATTTGATGATTGTTGTCTCCCTATTCTTTAATTCAAAAAGTTATAAAACATTCACTTCTATTCTTTCTTGTTATTAAAGAGAGTGGTTAATCTATCATCACGCAATGAATAGGGATGTCGAGACCATGTCTTTAAACAAGAACGTGTCCTCTCAAGGAAACACGCCACAAGAACTACCATCGATCGCAGCTCCTCTGAATGATCAACAGCTGAACTCGCTACAACAGACCGTTGCAGACTTGTCTTCTCAGCAGTTGGCATGGGTGAGTGGATATTTCTGGGGATTGGCCCAAACACAGACCGTGTCTGCTGCCGCACCAATCAACCAAGCCGTTGCTGCTGTAGCGGCAAAGCCTGCTGGCAAACTATCAATTATTTTTGCTTCACAAACCGGCAATGCTAAAGGTGTTGCAGAAGCACTAGAGCAAGAAGCAAAAGCCTTGGGTATTGAAGCAGAGCTATTCGATGCCAGTGACTATAAAGGTAAGAACCTAGCCAAAGAAACACATGTAATTATTGTGGCTTCAACGAATGGTGAAGGTGAAGCGCCGGACAATGCGATTGAATTGCATGAGTTTTTGCAGTCTAAGAAAGCACCTAAATTAGCGAACCTGAAATATGGTGTGATTGGTCTGGGTGACTCTAGCTATGAGTTCTTCTGCCAAACTGGTAAAGATTTTGACGCTTACCTTGCGAAGCAAGGCGCGACGGCTTTCATTGATCGAATTGATTGTGATGTTGACTATGAAGCGTCCGCGTCTGAATGGCGTGCTAAAGCGCTGGAGACAGTGAAAGAAGATCTCTCTTCTGGGCAAGAAGCGGATATAGTCCAGCTTCCAGTGGCTCAGGCTGCTGGACACTCTCAGTACAGTAAGCAAAAACCTTATACCGCCACTTTGCTGACTAGCCAAAAAATTACAGGCCGTGATTCAGGGAAAGATGTTCGTCATATCGAAATCGACTTGGACGGCTCGGGCTTAACATATCAACCGGGTGATGCGCTTGGGGTATGGTTTGAAAACAGCTCTGAGCTCGCTAACGCAATCTTAGCAAAAGTGGGTTTATCTGGGGTGGAAAGCGTTGAAGTGGATGGTGAAAGCCTGTCAATTCATAGTGCGCTGGTGGCTAAATATGAGATCACTGCATCTAACCCACAACTGGTCGCGAAGTACGCCGAACTGTCCGGTAGTAAAAAACTACAAAAACTGGCTCAAGATAAAGACCAATTGCGTGAATACGCAACCAATACCCAGGTCGTTGATGTGCTTGATGAAAAGAAAACCAAGTTAACCGCAGATCAACTGATTGGTTTGCTGCGTCGTTTGACCCCTCGCCTATACTCAATCGCTTCGAGTCAGGCAGAAGTAGACCAAGAAGTTCATCTAACCGTTGGCCTTGTTGAATATGATAAAGGTGACGATAAGCGCTACGGCGGTGCCTCAAGCTTCTTGTCACAGCGACTGGAAGAGGGCGGGGAGGTTAAAGTGTTTGTTGAAAACAACAATAACTTCAAATTGCCTCAAGATGACAACACTCCCGTCATTATGATTGGTCCTGGTACTGGTATTGCGCCTTTCCGTAGCTTTATTCAAGAGCGAGATAACCGCGATGCTGAAGGCAAGAACTGGTTATTCTTCGGTGACCGCACCTTTACTCAAGACTTCCTCTATCAAGTGGAGTGGCAGAAGTACCTCAAATCTGGATTACTTAATCGTCTAGATGTTGCTTTTAGCCGTGACCAAGTAGAGAAGGTCTACGTCCAACACCGCATCCTAGAAAATGCTGAGCAGGTTTGGCAGTGGATTCAAGATGGTGCCTATATCTATGTTTGTGGTGACGCAACTCGAATGGCAAAAGATGTGCACGAAGCATTGGTAATTGTTGCTGAGCAACAAGGCAAGATGTCTCGTGATGATGCAGAAGAATTTATTAACGACTTACGTAAAGCAAAACGTTACCAAAGGGATGTGTACTAATGAGTAATAAGCAGGAAGTATTGGGTGAAGTTCTAGGACCTCTTTCGGATAACGAACGCCTCAAAACTCAAAGTAATTTCTTACGTGGCACAATCGAGCAAGATTTACAGGACCGTATTACTGGTGGATTTACAGCAGATAACTTTCAGCTGATTCGTTTCCACGGAATGTACCAGCAAGATGACCGCGACATTCGAAATGAACGTGCTAAGCAAAAACTCGAACCACTGCATAATGTAATGCTACGCGCGCGCATGCCAGGTGGCATCATTACACCAAAACAGTGGCTTGCGATTGATAAGTTTGCTACCGAACATTCGCTTTATGGCAGTATTCGTCTAACGACACGTCAAACGTTTCAGTTTCACGGTGTACTAAAGCCAAATATCAAGCTCATGCACCAAACCTTAAACAGCATTGGGATTGACTCAATAGCGACGGCTGGTGACGTAAACCGTAACGTCCTATGTACCACCAACCCAATTGAGTCTGAGTTACATCAAGAAGCTTATGAATGGGCGAAGAAGATCAGCGAGCACTTGCTACCAAAAACCAAAGCGTACGCTGAGATCTGGTTGGATGGCGAGAAAGTGGAAACAACAGAAGATGACGAACCAATTTTAGGTAAGACGTATCTTCCTCGTAAGTTCAAAACAACGGTTGTCATTCCGCCACAAAATGATGTCGACGTACATGCGAATGACCTTAACTTCGTCGCGATTGGTGAAAATGGAAAATTAATTGGCTTCAACGTATTAGTTGGCGGTGGCCTTGCTATGACGCACGGCGATACATCTACCTATGCTCGCCGCGCAGATGACTTTGGGTTTATCCCTCTAGAAAAGACGCTAGATGTCGCTGCGGCAGTAGTCACCACTCAGCGTGATTGGGGGAACCGCTCAAATCGTAAAAATGCAAAAACTAAGTACACACTCGATCGTGTCGGTATTGATGTCTTTAAAGCGGAAGTCGAAAAGCGAGCTGGCGTGACGTTCTCAGATAGCCGTCCATACGAGTTTACTGATCGTGGTGACCGCATTGGATGGGTTGAAGGTATAGACGGTAAACACCACTTAGCTCTATTTATCGAAAATGGTCGTCTGCTTGATTACCCAGGCAAACCGCTTAAAACAGGTGTTGCTGAAATTGCCAAAATTCACAAAGGCGATTTCCGCATGACAGCAAACCAAAACTTGATTGTTGCTGGTGTAGCGAAAAGCCAGAAAGCAAAAATTGAAAAGATCGCCCGTGAACATGGTTTGATCGATGACAGCGTGAGTGAGCAGCGCAAAAACTCAATGGCGTGTGTGGCATTCCCAACATGTCCATTAGCGATGGCTGAAGCAGAGCGTTTCCTTCCGCAGTTTGTTACAGACGTAGAAGGCATCCTAGAAAAACACGGCTTACCAGAAGATGACAATATTATATTGCGAGTCACTGGTTGTCCGAATGGCTGTGGACGCGCAATGTTGGCTGAAATCGGATTGGTTGGTAAAGCGCCAGGTCGTTACAACCTGCACCTTGGTGGTAACCGAGCGGGTACGCGTATTCCGAAGATGTATAAAGAGAACATCACAGATAAACAGATACTAGAAGAAATTGATCTGCTAGTTGGTCGTTGGGCGAAAGAACGCGAAGAGGGTGAAGGGTTTGGTGACTTTGCTATACGCGCAGGCATCATCCAAGAAGTTAAAGTGTCTAAGAGGGACTTATATGCTTGATTCTGTCGCTTCCAAACCGAAGTTAGCAGAACTGCTCTCATTAACTAAGACGGAGCAAATACTCCGTCTTGCACAAATTAATGGTGAGCTAGAGAAGCTAACCGCTGAGCAAAGAGTTGCTTGGGCATTAGAAAACCTCGAAGGTCAGTTTGCGGTCTCTTCAAGTTTTGGTGTTCAAGCGGCTGTGATGCTACACCTTGTGACTCAACAGTCCCCAGATATCCCAGTCATCTTAACCGATACAGGCTATCTATTTCCCGAAACGTATCGCTTTATCGATCAGTTAAGTGAACAGTTGACTTTAAATCTCAAAGTTTATCGAGCAGTAGAGAGTCCAAACTGGCAAGAAGCACGTTACGGAAATCTGTGGGAGCAAGGTATAGAGGGAATAGAGAAATACAACAAGATAAACAAAGTCGAACCAATGCGTCGCGCGTTGGATGAACTAGAAGTTGGAACTTGGTTCTCTGGCCTACGCCGAGAGCAATCTAAGTCACGTACCAACTTGCCGATCTTGTCTATCCAAAATGGTGTGTTTAAGTTCCTACCCGTAATCGACTGGACTAATAAAGATGTTCATTACTACCTAGAAGAACATGGTCTGCCGTATCACCCGCTAAGAGATGAAGGTTATCTGTCCGTTGGTGATACCCATACCACGAAAAAATGGGAACCAGGAATGAGTGAAGAAGAAACTCGTTTCTTTGGTTTAAAGCGTGAATGTGGACTTCATGAAGATGATGGTAATGAGCAAGATGGTTCCGGTATCTAATCTGCTCTCTTATATATAAGAAGAAAGGTCGCAATGCGGCCTTTTCTTTTGTCTAAAAAATAGCAATTGTGGATAACTCTGTGAGTATGATGTTTGCTTATTTGGGGTAAAGTTGGATAAATAAAGCTTTGAGCGAAAAAACGACATTTAGACGTTGTTTTTGCAATTTTTTCAAAATAACGCTTGCCAATGTGAGCGCGATCTCTATAATGCCTCCTCGTCGACAGGGCAAGAGCTCACAAGGGTTCAAGCGAAGTCGATACGGTTAACTAGCCAAGCAAGTTGCTTGAAAAAAAGTTTGAAAAAAGTGGTTGACACTAAAACTTAAATCGCTAGAATGGCCGCCTCTTCCGAGTGATACAAATCACGCAGAAGAGAAGCTCTTTAAAAATATAGACCTATCAATCTGTGTGGGCACTCGTTGATGATAATCCAATTAGAAATTTCTCTAAATAAAGAGGGGTTTCAAATTAGGTTTCAATGAAACGAAGTGACCAAACGAGACTTCTTTTGGAAACATTAGAGGACTTGGCACAGTCAATTCATTATCGTTCTGTTGGAACGATAATAGCTTTAAAATTACATGTTTATGTTTTCATAAATATCAGTTTTGAAGTCAGTATTCATTGAGCCGAACAAAATCTTAAATTGAAGAGTTTGATCATGGCTCAGATTGAACGCTGGCGGCAGGCC
>NZ_JBNJOJ010000028.1:0-65219 GCF_050113655.1 Vibrio sp. TRT 29B02 | reverse complement strand
AAGCGAGAAGCGAGAAGCGAGAAGCGAGAAGCGAGAAGCGAGAAGCGAGAAGCGAGAAGCGAGAAAATCTTGGAAGGTTGACGTTAAAGCGTCAACCTTTTTTCTGCATTTGAGATATAAGTCCTTAACATAAACCTCAGTATTATAGGCTTACTAAGCAGTTGAAGCGCTCACCTTTCGGAGCACGAAGTCCGGTCTCGCCCTACTTCGCCTCGATATGATCTATCATCAACTGCAGCGACTGATTACCACGAAACTCATTGATATCGAGCTTATAAGCTAAGCGAACCGTTTTAACTGATGCATCAGGCCAACGACGCAAGTCGACATTAAAGGCAATACCATCGATCAGAATGTTGGTCGGATGGCCTTTATGCAAAGGCTCGAGCATTAGTTTGAGGTGTTTTTCCCCCACCAGCTTTTGATGCAAAACTTTAAACTCTCCATCAAAAACAGGCTCGGGAAACGCCTGCCCCCAAGGACCACCTGAGCGCAACATTTCAGCAATATGCATTGAGAACTCCTCTGGCGCCAATTCGCCATCGGATAAAATCACACCTTTGAGCGCTGCATCATCTAAGTCCTGTTTTACCGCCTCATCGAATAACTGAGAGAAACGTGCAAAGTTTTTTTCCTCGATGGTTAAACCTGCCGCCATTGCATGGCCACCAAACTTAATGATCATTCCAGGATTCTGGGTATCAATGCGATCCAATACATCTCTCATGTGCAAACCGGGAATTGAGCGACAAGATCCCTTTATCGTCCCCTCACCTCCATCAGCAAACGCGATGACCGGACGGTGAAACTTTTCTTTGATACGTGAGGCCAGAATACCGATCACGCCCTGATGCCAGT
Source organism: Vibrio sp. TRT 29B02 (assembly GCF_050113655.1). Classification (NCBI taxonomy): domain Bacteria; kingdom Pseudomonadati; phylum Pseudomonadota; class Gammaproteobacteria; order Vibrionales; family Vibrionaceae; genus Vibrio; species Vibrio sp. TRT 29B02. The sequence goes on along the minus strand of NZ_JBNJOJ010000028.1, from coordinate 64,361 downwards.
CTCTTTGAAACAACACCAAACCATGTGGCATATCAGTTTCACCGAATTGCAGACGCTCACAGAAAGCCATCGCTTCCTGTTTCATGCCTTCTTCGATCTCTTTTCGTGTCTGATTCAGACCATCCAGTTCACTCGCCATACGACGAGCAGCATGAATATTGTTACTCAACAGCAACTCAACGCCAAACGACATGTCATCCAAACGTCCAGCCGCATTGATGCGCGGCCCTAGGGCGAAGCCGAAGTCAGACGCAACCAGCCGACGAGCATCACGCTTGGCTACCTCGATTAAGGCTTGAATACCTGGTCGCGCTTTACCTGCACGAATCCGCTGCAAACCTTGATGAACTAAGATTCGGTTATTTTCATCCAGTGGCACCACATCGGCAACCGTGCCTAATGCCACTAAATCAATCAGTTCCATCAGCTTCGGTTCAGCCATTCCTTGTTGGGTAAACCAACCATTTTTGCGCATATGTACACACAGCGCCATCATCAAGTAGAAGGCAACACCAACGCCCGCCAAAGCTTTAGAGGGAAAAGCGCACTCCTGCAAATTAGGATTGACCATTGCGTCAACCTCAGGCAACTGATGACCCGGAAGATGGTGATCAGTGACGAGAACCTGTAGACCTTGTTGCTTCGCATAGCGAACACCTTCAATCGATGATACGCCGTTATCGACCGTCATGATGACCTCTGCACCAAGCTCAATCGCTTGGTCGACCACTTCAGGGCTGAGGCCGTAGCCATCTTCAAACCGGTTTGGTACCAAGTAATCAACATTGCTTGAGCCAAGCATACGCAACGCCAGTACAGATAACGCGGAACTGGTAGCGCCATCGGCATCAAAATCACCAACAACAATGATGCGTTTGTTGGCTTGCAATGCGTTAAACAGCAACTCAACCGCTTTATCTATCCCATGTAACTTTTGATACGAATGTAATCCGCGGGCGGTGGTTTCCAACTGTTCGATGCTACGGATACCACGGGATATGTATATGCGCTTCAGTAAAGGAGCGATGGAGTCAGGAAGTAAACTTAAATCAGCTTCAGGTCTGCGTTGAATTTCTATCATAATAAATATTAGAGCCTCTAATTAGAGGCTCTTTTCAAATCATTGAGTTTGTTGAAGACGTTGGAGTAACTGTGCAGGAGGAAGATACCCTCCGACCATTTCACCATTTGGAAGGAAAATCGCTGGTGTACCGCTAATACCTAACTCACGTCCCAGTGCAAAGTGCTGCTTGATGATTTGCTGGTATTTCGCATAGTCCTCGCCTTGCTCAGGAAACTCACGATTCACTTTTCCGTTATGCATCGCTGACTGAGGATCTTTTGCGCCCCAGATTGCCGCCATTTGATCAGCAACAGAACCCGTCGCACCTTGGCGAGGGTATGCCATGTAGCGAACAGTAATACCAAGTTCGTTGTAACCCTTCATCTGGTTGTGCAGGCGAACACAGTAACCGCAAGTAATATCAGTAAATACGGTTACAACATACTTCTCGTTATCCGCCTTGAACTCAATCATACTGTCTTTGAATGCTTCAATCTTCGCCGCATTTAGGGGCGCCTGACGCTTAGCAAGAACATCTTCATATTGACCTTCTGCATCCAGCTTATACAAGGTACCCGCTAAAAAGTAATCACCCGATGGCGTTGCAAATAAAACACCACCACTGGTTTGAACTTCAACCAAACCTTCAACTTCAGCAGGAACCACATCTTTGACTTCAAGACCAAGCTTGGCAAAACGCTGCTCAAGCTGTTCCTTGTCAAACTTAACTTCAGCGGCAGAAACGGTCTGAGTAGCCAAAATAAATGGTAATGTCAGTAACGTCATTCGGCGTAATACGCTCATTCAATTCACCTTAAATCAATCATGTTATAACCAAGAGACACTATGCTCTTGGGTGGTGTTCACTATGCAGCTGCTTCAATCGCTCCGTCGCTACATGAGTATAAATTTGTGTTGTCGACAAGTCACTATGCCCCAATAGCATCTGCACGACACGCAGATCAGCACCATAGTTGAGCAAATGTGTCGCAAAAGCATGTCGTAAAACATGGGGAGAAAGCTGCTCAGTATCAATCCCGGCTAACACAGCATAGTGTTTGATTCGATGCCAAAATGTCTGGCGCGTCATTTGACGAGCTCGCTTACTCGGGAAAACGACATCCGAAGTTGTTTCTCCAAGTAATTCAGACCTACCTTGCTGCAAAAAAGTTTCAATCCACTCGATAGCATTTTCACCCAGCGGAACTAAACGTTCCTTGCCACCTTTACCTGTGATTCTTACCACCCCTTGTCGCAGACTGATGTTTTCCATTGTCAGACTGACGAGTTCAGTGACACGCAATCCAGTAGCGTACAATAACTCAAGCATCGCTTTGTCACGTAACTCCATTGCATCATTGGGATCTGGCGCATTGAGAAGTGCTTCAACTTGTTCTTCACTTAAGTCTTTGGGTAATCGTTTTGGCAGTTTGGGACTGATGAGTAGTGCACTGGGATCATCACCGCGAATTTTTTCTCGGTGTAGATACTGAAAAAGACGACGAATCGCTGATAGCATTCTTGCTCGCGAGGTTTGTTTATAGCCTGAGTCAGCGAGCCAAGACTGATAGTCTTGAAGTCCAGAGAGGCTGATAAAATCGAGACGATAGTTGTTTGCTGCCATCCACTTCAATAGTTTTACCAGATCATTACGGTATGAATCTAAAGTGTTTTCTGACAACCCTCTCTCCATCCACATTGAATCTAAAAACTGCTCAACTATTCCTTGATCAGGTGACATTTGTTCAGACACAGCAAACCTCTTTATTTCGTTATGCGCTCAAATGTAAGTTCCTAAGAGTAATAAAGCTATAAAAATTCATCCTACCGACGGATATTCGCTGCAAAGCTCGCCATTTTGTGTTTAGAATTCACCATCAATTCTCCAATACAGAAAAGAATACTATGAAAATCGGTCTATTTTACGGCTCAACCACTTGTTATACCGAAATGGCAGCAGAGAAGATCCGTGCCATTATTGGTGAAGACCTTATTGATATTCACAATGTTAAACAAGCGTCTCTGTCTTTAATGGCTGACTATGATTTTCTGATTTTGGGGATTTCAACATGGGATTTTGGCGAAATCCAAGAAGACTGGAACGAACTTTGGGATCAAATAGAGAGCCTGCCACTGACAGGAAAAACCGTTGCTCTGTTTGGTCTGGGCGATCAAGAAGGTTACGGCGAATGGTATTTAGATGCCATGGGCTTTCTGCACGATGAAGTGAAAAAAGCGGGGGCTAACGTCGTTGGATATTGGCCAAACGATGAAAACTATCAGTTTGAAGCTTCGAAAGCTCTCACCGAAGACAAAAGCCATTTTGTCGGCCTTGCACTAGATGAAGACTCACAATATGAGTTAAGTGATGAACGTATCGCTACTTGGGTTGAGCAAATTCTGGTTGAATATCAAGAGACGCTGTAGCTATCCATAGAACGCAGTCCGTTCCTAAACCTAGTCCAATCAAACACTAGCCCAGGGTCTGTCTTACGCAGTGGCGCTATATACTGATGTCCTGTGATGCGCGGAAGTGTGATTAAAGGATACTCGTGCTGAATCTGCTGAGTTAGTTCAGTCAATGCTTGATATTGCGCATCGGTGTAGGCGACAAAGTCACTGCCTTCTAGCTCAATGCCTATCGAATAATCGTTACACTTTTCACGCCCAGCAAAGCTCGACTTTCCCGCATGCCAAGCTCTAGCTGTAAATGGAACAAACTGTACGACCTCACCATCACGACGAATTAAGCAGTGCGCCGAAACCCCCATTTGATGGATGACCTTAAAGAATGGGTGCTGCTCAGGATCCAACTTGCCAGTAAAAAACTGCTCAATATAAGGACCACCGAACTGCCCAGGCGGGAGGCTGATGTTATGTACCACCAGCAAAGAGATGTCTTGAGGCTCGCTTCTTTGATCGAAGAATGGAGATTCAACTCGTCGCGCTTTACTGTACCAACCCTGCTCATCAATCATTTTGCTGCTCGTCATATTATCAGTCCTCACGATTTTATCTGTTTGACCATGAAATGCGAGATTAATGGCTGAATTTCACTCTCAGTCAGCGTATCATGCCCACCTCTTGTCCAACTGCGTATTAGATTTGCGATGAAAAACACACACAATAGCCAAGAACGTCTCGAATATTTGAAACAACAACTTCCCCTAGAGATCTCCCGAGCAGTCGCGGATACCATCAAAGAAGATCTTGGTGGCACACTTGACCCTGCTGCTGATATTACCGCAAGTCTAATTCCCGCAGATGCCCACAACGAAGCAACCATTATCACCCGCGAACACGGTGTCTTCTGTGGCAAAGCTTGGGCTGATGAAGTGTTTAAGCAGCTAGGTGGCGAAGTCACCATCGAATGGAATGTCGAAGATGGTGACAAAGTAGAGCCAAATCAGGTTCTTTGTACTCTTTCAGGTCCTTCGCGCGCGCTACTTACAGGTGAACGTAACGCGATGAATTTCATCCAAACACTTTCTGGCTGTGCAACTACCACCGCTCAATATGCTGAAAAGCTGGAAGGTACTGGCTGTCGTTTACTTGATACCCGAAAAACCATTCCAGGTCTACGCAGCGCACTAAAATATGCGGTCGCTTGTGGTGGTGGCTTCAACCACCGCATCGGAGTTTTCGACGCCTACTTGATTAAAGAGAACCACATCATCGCCAACGGTGGTATCACGCAAACAATCAAAACGGCGAAAGAGCTAAATCCAGGTAAACCTGTCGAGGTTGAAACAGAAAGTCTTGCTGAGCTACAAGAAGCGATTGAAGCAGGTGCAGACATCATTATGTTGGATAATTTCACAACCGATATGATGCGCGAAGCCGTTAAGATTAATGCCGGTCGTGCCGCACTAGAAAACTCCGGTAACGTCACTTTAGAGACTCTACGTGAGTACGCGGAAACGGGTGTGGATTACATCTCTGTTGGAGCATTAACTAAACATATCAAGGCGATGGATCTTTCCATGCGCTTTAAATAAAAACATCAGCACTAACTGATCACAATAGAGGCCTTCAAGCCTCTATTTTTTTCCCACAACGTCAAATCCTTCTGACACTTATGTGCAAAAAAGGATTATTTTGCTCTCTTCTTGTCCAGAACAACTCACTGCTACATACCTTATCCATTCTCTCCCTCGTATTCTTTTGCCACACCCCAAAAAACTAGAGATGAGAAAGATGGCAACGAAGCAAAAGAATAAAGGCTTTACCTTAATCGAATTGATGGTCGTTGTTGCGATTGTGGCGGTACTTGCAACATTAGCGATCCCCAGTTATCAAAACTACGTAACCCGCGCTCATGCCAGTGAAATGCTCAATGCATCCATGACCATCAAGACTGCGGTTTCCATTTGTCTCATCCGAGGGGAGCCCAATTGCACCTCTGGTAATGGCGACGTTCCTTTAGCACAAGATCTTGGCGACTTTTCAGTCGCGTCAATTACCGACGCAACAAGCGGGCGACAGAGAGTGCGAGCGTCAATCAATCCCTCAAAAACAAAAGGTAGGTTAAAAAATGGTGATATGGTGGACTTAATCCCTGAAGTGTCTTCTGGGGGAGTGATATGGAGTGTTGTATGCACATCGATTGATGGTACTGCGGATAACTGGTGCCCTAAAAACTAATGCTAACCACATTGCCTTCAATATTAAGACAAGCAAGTATTCTTAATCACCAACAAGAATCCTTACTACTTAATCACATCAAAGCTTCTGGTCAGTCGGTACCCGAAGCTTTGATATCATTGAAGTTATTGAGCTCTGGTCAGCTAACTAAAGTGCTCTCCCAGCTTTTCGAGCAGCCAGAAACCAACCTCGAACAATTTGAATATGCGAAGTTGTGTAACACGCTAGGCTTAAGGGAACTCATCACACGATTTTCTGCGTTACCAATTGAGCAAATTGGACAAGTTCTAACGGTCGCCGTCACCGATATTACACATAGTGAAATTGAAGAGGAGTTTCGTTTTGCTACCGGATTTCAAATAGATCTCGTGTTAGCCGACTTCCAACAACTTCAAGGCGCTATACGGCGCGTTTATGGAAAAGCAGACGTCACTCTGCACGCTAATTTTGGACGGGACATTAATGAGCAGGAACTGGCTTCATTGGTTGACATTACTCAGGAGGAAATGGCATCGGTTGAAGATCTTAGCCAAGATGACGCGCCTGTAAGTCGCTATATCAATCAGATCCTTTTAGATGCGGTCAGGAAAACCGCTTCAGATATTCATTTCGAGCCCTATGAACAATCATATCGTGTCCGTATGCGTTGTGATGGGCTACTGGTAGAAAGTCAGCAGCCACCTCATCATTTAAGCCGACGACTCACCACCCGACTCAAAATACTTGCCAAGCTCGATATTGCGGAGCGACGGCTTCCGCAAGATGGCAGGATAAAACTGAAGCTAAGCCAACAAGCAGCAATAGATATCCGAGTGTCTAGCTTACCGACATTATGGGGAGAAAAAATTGTGGTTCGTCTGCTAGATAGTCGTTCTACGACCCTCGACCTTGATTCACTGGGATATACGCCTCATCAAAAGCAGATCTATCTTCAAGCCCTCAACAAACCTCAAGGACTCATTGTGGTTACAGGACCGACAGGAAGCGGGAAAAGTGCCTCCCTGTATACTGGCTTAAAAATTCTCAATACCCCCCAGATTAATATCTCCACAGCAGAAGACCCGGTAGAGATCAACCTAACGGGTATTAACCAAGTTCAGATTCAACCGCATATCGGTCTCGACTTTTCTAAAACTCTTAGAGCATTTCTGCGCCAAGACCCAGATATTATTATGGTGGGTGAAATACGAGATCGTGAGACAGCAGAAATTGCCGTTAAGGCCGCTCAAACGGGCCATCTGGTATTAACCACGCTTCATACCAATTCCGCTTCCGAAGCCGTTTCTCGATTAAAAAATATGGGGATTGAATCTTATAATCTTTCTTCATCGCTGAGTCTGGTGATTGCACAACGCCTCGCTCGCCGTCTATGCCCTCACTGCAAACAACACCTCAATCCGTCAGCGTCTATAAGAAAACAGTTTGAACTACCAGACGACGCCACTCTCTACCAAGCTCACGAGCAGGGATGCAGTGAATGCACTAACGGTTATTCTGGCAGAGTAGGACTCTATGAGTTGATGGCATTCAACGAGACTTTACTTAATGCGGTCGGTGCTGAGAGAAGCAGTCAAGAAATTGAAAACCTTGCCAGAGAACAAGGCATGATGACTCTGAAACAAGCGGGTGTGGAAAAGCTGCTCTGCGGAATCACAAGCTACCAAGAACTTCAACGTGTGCTCTATTTATAACGTGGAGAAATGATGACGCTTAAACACCGACCTCAAATAAAAGCCTTTATCTGGAAAGGCATCAACCACTCTGGGTCAAGAGTTACGGGACGTAGTTTTGCCTATAGTGACTTCGAGGTAAGACGTGAACTCAAGCTGAATCATATAAACGAGATTCAAATAACCGTACGTCCATTATCCATGGTCGAACGCTTCACTCAGCAAGTAAAAGCGAAAGATATTACGATTGTGACCCGTCAAATCGCGACTATGCTCTCCACTGGCATGCCGATTATCTCAGTCCTTAAATTGGTCGCAACGAACCAGAACAAAGGAGAAATGAAATCGATACTCATGAAACTTTCCGCAACAATTGAAGTCGGCGTTCCTCTGTCTCAGGCACTGGGGATGACCAGCGTTCATTTTGATCCTATGTATCGCGATTTAGTGGTAACTGGAGAGCAGACCGGCAAACTCACTGACGTATTTGAGCGATTGGCCAGCCATAGAGAAAAATCCGATCAACTCAAATCCAATGTGGTTAAAGCATTAATATACCCAAGCATGGTAGTACTAACCGCTCTAATCGTCTGTTACTTAATGCTGACACTGGTTATCCCTCAGTTTGAATCTATATATGCTGGCTTCGGAGCCGACCTTCCTTGGTTAACTAAGCAGGTACTGCACATATCTTCGCTCAGCCAAGATTATCTCTGGGTGATCTTGCTACTCTTCTTTCTAATCTGTCTGGCTTTCAAGTCTGTTAATAAGCGCTCTACGCGCTTCACCTTACTATGGAATCAATGGCTACTCGCTACACCTATCCTTGGCAAAGTACTAGGACAAGCCGCCATCGCTAGATTTAGCCGCACAATGGCGACAAGCTTTAGCGCTGGCCTACCTATTCTTTTATGTTTGGAAACGGCGGCGCGAACAGCGGGAAATCTCTACTATCAAAAAGCACTGGAGCGTGTCACGACAAACACTGCATCGGGTATGCCGATGTATGTCGCGATGAGACAGTGTGAAGCATTTCCAGAAATGGTTTTACAAATGGTCATGATTGGTGAAGAAGCAGGAAAATTGGATGATATGCTCAACAAAATAGCGGATATATACGAGGCAAGCGTAGAAAGTAGTATTGACACCCTTGGCAAAACGCTAGAGCCACTTATCATCATTTTCCTTGGCTCGACAGTCGGAGGGCTAGTTGTGGCAATGTACCTACCAATCTTTAACTTAATGAATGTCTTAGGGTAGTATACTCAGGATATATGTGTGAAATTGGACAGTTGACTCCTATATGGACATTTTTGACTTCAATCCTTGGCTTTTCCCTACTTTGGCGACAGTGTTTGGTCTGATCATTGGTAGCTTTCTCAACGTGGTTATTCATCGCCTGCCGCTCATTATGGAACGGGAATGGCGTCATGAATGTGCTGAAAGCTTTCCTGAGTACAATATCGAGCCACCACAGGGGACTTACAATCTGAGCGTACCACGCTCGAGCTGCCCAAAGTGTCAAACGCCGATTCGTTTCGTTGATAATATTCCTATCGTCAGTTGGCTGATACTCAAAGGTCAATGTCATCAATGTCATGCGAAAATTAGTGCACGTTATCCATTGGTGGAGCTGCTCAGTGCTGCGCTCTCATTCTTGGTTGCCTATCAACTTGGCTTCAGCTATTTCACGATTGCCCTAATTTTCTTCACCTTTGTTCTGATTGCAGCCACATTCATTGATCTCGATACCATGCTGCTTCCCGATCAACTCACCCTACCTTTGACTTGGGCCGGTATCCTACTCTCTCTGCTCCACATTAGCCCTGTATCACTGCAAGATTCAATTATAGGCGCGATAGCTGGTTACCTATCTTTATGGTCTGTTTATTGGTTATTCAAATTGATAACTGGCAAAGAAGGCATGGGGTATGGTGACTTCAAACTTCTTGCGGCGCTGGGGGCTTGGCTGGGATGGCAATATCTGCCAATGGTTATACTGCTATCTTCTGGCGTAGGACTCATTTTTGGTTTAATCCAACTCCGACTGAAGCAACAAGGTATCGACAAAGCATTTCCATTTGGCCCGTACCTAGCTATCGCAGGCTGGATTTGTATGATGTGGGGAAATAACATTTTGGATTGGTATCTGAGCAATTTTCTAGGAATTTAATATGACACTCGTCATCGGGCTCACTGGCGGCATCGCGAGTGGAAAAACAACCGTCGCAAATATTTTCCACCAAGAATTTGGAATTGAAATTGTTGATGCAGATATCGTCGCTCGTCAGGTCGTAGAGCCAGGTAGTGATGGATTACAGCAGATTGCGCAACATTTTGGACCTGAAGTTATTCAATCAGATGGTGCGTTAAATCGTGCTAAGCTGAGAGAAATTATCTTTGCCGATCCCACTCACAAGGAGTGGCTTAACAACCTACTCCATCCAATGATCAGACATAAGATGCTAAACGATCTTGCAAATGTCCGCTCTGAATACGCACTGCTTGTCATTCCATTGATGGTAGAAAATAACCTGCAAACCTTAGCTGATAAGGTGATTGTGGTGGATGTCGACCCAGAAACTCAAATTCAGCGTACGGTTAAACGTGATCACGTAGACATCGAGCAAGCCAAAGCAATTCTTGCCTCTCAAGCGACACGCGAACAGCGACTCGCTATCGCCGATTACGTGATTAAAAATAATACAAAAAACCAAAAACTTTTGTATCAAATCACAGAATTACATAAAAAGTTTCTAGAAATATGTAGGGTAAATCTGTGAGAATAAAGGATGAAGAATCCAGAGCTGCCGATTAATGACAACGCATTATTTTGAACATCCACTGAACGAGAAAACCCGTATATATTTGAGGGTTGAGGCTTTACTCAACCAACTAAATATTGCCGCTCAGTTCAGCGATAATATGCAGCATCTGATCTTCTACCGTTCACTGTTTGACTTACTGGAAATCTTTGAACAGATTCAGTTGAAAAGTGAGTTGGCTAAAGACATCGAAAAGCAGCGCCTCGCTTACCGTTCTTGGTTAAATGTCGAAGGCGTCGATCAAGAGATGCTGCGAGAAGTTCTGAACGAAGTTGATAGCGTTCACAGTGAACTGATGGCCGCCGAGCGTTTTGGACAAAGTCTCAAAGAAGATCGCTTTCTTAGCGCCATACGCCAAAGGTTTAATCTTCCTGGCGGCTCATGCTGCTTTGATCTTCCGGCTCTCCATCATTGGCTACACCTACCACTTGAGCAGAAAAAAACTGATGCTCATCAGTGGTTGAGTACCCTTCAACCCCTAGCAAAAGCACTGAATCAGTGGCTAAAACTAACCCGAGAAGCTGGCCATTTTAGAACCATACATGCTAACTCTGGTTTCTACCAAAGTGACGCTGACGAAGCCAATATCTTACGCCTTGAAATACCAATGCATTTCGGCGTCTATCCTATGATTTCGGGCCATAAGAACCGTTTTGCGATTAAATTTATTGAATTCAAAACAGGCCAAGCTTCCATCGCGAACGTTGAATTTCAACTTGCCGTTTGTTGCTAAACACAATCACTAGTTAACGCGTTATACTACTTCAATACTATTTTTGGGTATTTAGAGAACCATCATGTCAAAAATTACTACCGTACCCTGCCCTCAATGTGGCACCGACGTTATTTGGGGAGAGCAAAGCCCTTACCGTCCATTTTGCAGTAAACAGTGCCAAATGATTGATTTTGGCGAGTGGGCTGACGAAGAAAATACGATTCCCGGCGCACCGGATATGTCAGATGCTGACGGTTGGTCGGAAGACCAATATTAAGTAGCGAGTAGCGAGTAGCGAGTAGCGAGTAGCGAGTAGCGAGTAGCGAAAATACTAAACATTGAAGAGCTGATGTGAAAACATCGGCTTTTTTCTTGCCTATCTTTCTATATTTTATAGCGATATGCGCAGGAGAATTTTACGAGAGCAAGAAGGAGGAACGGAGTTTACGCCAGTAAATGAGTACCGACGCCGACGCTATCGTGAAATGCCACCAGCATAGTGCCTAAAATAAAAAAACGGAGCCATATGGGCTCCGTTTAATATGAGAACGCTAGTTATAGCATTACTTCTTAGCAAGTTTCTCTTTGATACGAGCTGACTTACCAGAACGCTCACGTAGGTAGTACAGTTTGGCACGACGTACTGCACCGCGGCGTTTAACTTCAATGCTATCAACCATTGGAGAGTGTGTTTGGAACGTACGCTCTACACCTTCACCGTTAGAAATCTTACGTACTGTGAATGCAGAGTGTAGACCACGGTTACGGATTGCGATTACAACGCCTTCGAAAGCCTGTAGACGCTCACGCTCACCTTCTTTTACCTTAACTTGAACAACAACTGTGTCACCAGGTGCGTAGTTAGGTAGGTCTTTTTTCATTTGCTCTTCTTCAAGAGCTTTGATGATGTTACTCATTTTCAATATTCCTAGAATAAACTGATACTAAATTTAATAGGTTACTAAGTTCGAGATTCAGAAATGAACTCGGCTAGTAATTGTTCCTGTTCGTCAGTCAGAGCTAGGTTTTCCAGGAGCTCTGGTCTTCTTAACCAAGTGCGGCCTAACGACTGTTTTAGTCGCCAGCGACGAATATCCCTATGGTTTCCAGATTTGAGTACCGCTGGCACTTCTTTACCATCTAGAACCTCAGGCCGCGTATAGTGAGGGCAATCTAACAAACCATTTGCGAAAGAGTCTTCTTCCGCTGACGCAAAATCTCCAAGCACACCCGGAACAAACCGAGAGACTGAATCAATTAGCGTCATGGCTGGTATTTCACCACCCGTCATCACAAAATCACCAATCGACCATTCTTCGTCGACTTCAGATTGAATGACACGCTCATCTACCCCTTCGTAGCGACCACAAATCAGAAGCAAGTTCTCGTTTGTTGCCAGCTCTTCGACACCTTTTTGGTCAAGTTTTCGACCTTGAGGTGACAGGTAGATTACCTTCGTCTTACCTGGTGATGCCTGTTTGGCTGCGTGGATAGCATCGCGCAAAGGCTGAACCATCATAAGCATACCAGGACCACCACCATAAGGTCTGTCATCGACAGTGCGATGTTTGTCGTGCGTGAAATCACGAGGATTCCATGTCTCAATCGACAAAAGACCTTTTTTAACCGCTTGACCTGTTACTCCGTAATCAGTAACGCTGCGGAACATCTCAGGAAATAGGCTAATTACGCCAACCCACATTGTTCAATCGCTCCGTTACTTGGAGTTAGAATCCAGGATCCCAGTCAACTTCGATCCGTTGAGCTTCGCGATCAATATGTTTGATCACTTGCTCTTCAAGGAACGGAATTAGTCGTTCCTTTTGCCCAAAAGCATCTTTTAGATTTGCTTTAATCACCAAAACATCGTTGGAGCCAGTTTCTAGCATGTCAGAGACAATGCCTAGATCGTAACCTTTATCGGTTACTACTTGCATACCAATCAAATCACGCCAATAGAACTCGTCTGATGGCAATTCTGGTAATACAGCAGGGTCAATAGAGATTTCAAAGTTAGTCATCAGTTGCGCGTCTTCACGTACATCAAGACCTTCCAGCTTTACCACCAAACCTTTGTTATGGCGCTTCCAGCTTTCTACTTTGTACTCGACCCACTTTTCACCTTGCTTGATAAACCAAGGAGTGTAATCAAATATGCTTTCGGTATTGTCTGTGTAGGAAAAAACCTTGAGCCAACCACGAATGCCGTAAGTAGCACCAAACTTGCCTACAACAATCTTTTCGTCACTCATTGTTTCTTTACCTTTCATCGACATAAGCTAATTTCTACTTCTAAAAAGAATTAAGCCGCTTTTTGAGCGTCTTTAACTAGCTTAGCTACGCGGTCAGATAGAGATGCGCCTTGACCAACCCAGTGGTTAACGCGATCTAGGTCTAGACGTAGACCTTCTTCTTGACCTTGAGCTGTTGGGTTGAAGAAACCAACTTTCTCGATGAAACGGCCAGTTGCTGCATTGCGGCTGTCCGCTACTACGATTTGATAAAATGGACGCTTTTTAGCGCCGTGACGTGCCAAACGAATGGTTACCATGTCGTCCTCTTTGCTTTCTCAAAAATAAAATTAACCCCAGAAACCATTTATCTCTAAATAGTTTGGGGCTCGTGCCAAAATAAAGCTCCGGAATTTTACTCTTATTCCGGAGCAATGCAAGGTCTTTAGCTACTTTTTCACCAACATAAAACGAGTTCTAAGTTTGTGACACAGCTAACACCTTGAAATATTGTTGCTGACTAAGTTTAGCGACCAAATGGGTTGAAGCCACCGCCCCCCATTCCGCCCATGCCACCCATCATGCCTTGCATGTTACGCATCATGCCCTTCATGCCACCTTTTTGCATTTTCTTCATCATCTTCTGCATCTGGGTGAACTGTTTCAGCAAGCGGTTAACGTCTTGTACCTGAGTACCTGAACCCGCTGCGATGCGCTTTTTACGTGAGCCTTTAATCAATTCTGGGCGTTGACGCTCTTTCATCGTCATAGAGTTGATGATCGCTTCCATCTGTTTGAACATCTTGTCATCAACTTTATCTTTGATGTTGTCTGGTAAGTTGCTCATACCTGGCAACTTATCCATCATTCCCATCATACCGCCCATGTTTTGCATTTGACCTAACTGTTCACGGAAGTCTTCGAGATCAAAACCTTTTTTCTCTTTAAACTTCTTAGCGAGCTTTTCGGCCTTTTCTGTATCTACGTTGCGCTGCAGGTCTTCAATCAAAGACAGTACATCGCCCATACCCAAAATACGAGAAGCAACACGATCAGGATGGAACGGTTCTAGTGCATCGGTTTTTTCACCGACACCTAAGAATTTGATTGGCTTACCTGTAATATGACGAACAGAGAGGGCCGCACCGCCACGCGCATCACCATCAACTTTTGTCAGGATGACACCCGTCAGAGGCAATGCATCACCAAATGCTTTGGCCGTATTCGCCGCGTCTTGACCCGTCATGGCATCAACAACGAATAGGGTTTCTACAGGATTAATCGCAGAGTGGAGGTCTTTAATCTCCGCCATCATTAGCTCATCTACTGCCAATCGACCCGCAGTATCGACAACAAGAACGTCGTAGAACTTTTTCTTTGCGTGATCAATTGCAGCATTGGCAATGTCAATCGGCTTCTGGTCAGCAGAAGATGGGAAGAAATCAACACCAACATCAGCAGCAAGGGTTTCTAGCTGCTTAATTGCCGCTGGACGGTATACGTCGGCAGAAACAACCAAGACTTTCTTCTTGTCTCTTTCTGTCAGTAGCTTAGAAAGTTTACCTACCGATGTGGTTTTACCCGCACCCTGCAAACCTGCCATTAAGATAACAGCAGGTGGTTGAGCCGCTAAGTTTAGCGCTTCATTTGACTCACCCATGACACCTTCAAGTTCATTTTGAACAATCTTAATGAACTCTTGGCCAGGAGTGAGCGATTTCGACACTTCTACACCAACGGCTGCTTCTTTAACGCGTTTAATAAAATCACGTACAACAGGCAATGCAACGTCCGCTTCAAGAAGTGCCATTCGCACTTCGCGCAACGTATCTTTAATATTATCTTCGGTCAGGCGACCTTTACCGCTGATATTTTTCAGCGTTTTGGATAAGCGATCCGTTAAATTATCAAACATCTTAGTCTCTTTACCTAGACGGTTTGCAAGGAGCTTCGCCCTTTAAAATGGCGACAAATTACTATGAGTATACCTTAGCCAACCCATGCTTGACACTGCCTAGATGAGTTTTGACCTCTCAAGTCACGCAAATGAACGAGATAAGTCATAGCTCAAGCCGTTGATGCAGGGTATAATTTGTTAAAAATCCACCAGCTTATAGAGAATAATGGACAACCTAATCGCCGTTGTTGCTGCAATACTCTATCTATTAGCGATTGCAACTATAGTCCCGGGCCTTGTTCACCAAACAGGCATCCGTGTCAAAACTGTCTTTGTCAGTGCATTTGTTGCGTTGGCATTTCATGCTTGGCTGCTTAGCGATCTCATTTTAGGTAGTTCGGGGCAGAATCTTAGTATTCTAAATGTCGCCTCACTAATCAGTTTTATCGTATCGCTGGTGATGAGCGGAGCGATGCTCAAAACTCGCCTGTGGTTTTTATTGCCAGTCGTCTACAGCTTTGCTGCGATTAATCTTATTGCTGCCGCTTATCTACCAAGCACCTTCATTACTCATCTTGAACAAGATCCAAAGCTGCTGATACATATCTCGTTCGCTTTGTTCTCCTATTCAACCTTGACCATTGGTGCACTGTACGCTCTGCAATTAGCTTGGCTTGATCATAAATTAAAAGCGAAGAAAGCGTTGGCGATTAATCCAAATCTGCCACCTTTACTTATGGTGGAGAGACAGCTCTTTAATATCATTTTGATCGGAAACCTGTTACTCACCGGAACACTTCTAACCGGTTTTGTCTTCGTGCAGGATATGTTCGCACAAGGTAAAGCACACAAGGGCATTCTTTCCTTCATTGCTTGGATTGTTTACTCAGTGCTTCTATGGGGCCACTATCGTAAAGGTTGGCGTGGTCGTAAAGTTACATGGTTTGCCGTCGCTGGCGCAACCTTACTGACCCTTGCCTATTTTGGCAGTCGCTTTGTTCGCGAGATAATCTTGAACTAGTTGATTAAGAAAGGTGCATCTGATGCACCTTTCTTTTACAATGTTCAGTTCTTTTTTTGAAATTGACTTCACTGACAAATTAGGTCATAAATTAACCAAACATAACAAGGAAAAGATAAGCTTTGGACGACATATCAACGGGTATCTTATTTGCGCTACTCGCGTGTCTTATTGTTATTTCAGGATATTTTTCAGGTTCAGAGACAGGGATGATGTCTCTAAACCGCTACCGACTCAAACACCTTGCCAACCATGGTCATAAAGGTGCTAAACGCGTAGAAAAACTGCTTGATCGCCCTGATCGACTGATTGGTTTAATCTTAATCGGCAATAACCTAGTAAATATTCTTGCCTCAGCGATTGCCACTATTCTCGGTATGCGTTTATTTGGGGATTTAGGCGTCGCTATTGCGACCGGTGCCCTCACCCTAGTCATACTCGTCTTCGCAGAAGTGACCCCGAAAACCCTTGCTGCTCTGTATCCTGAAAAGGTTTCTTACGCTAGTAGTATCTTGCTCACGATTCTAATGAAGGTGCTGTCACCTCTTGTTTTACTGGTCAATTTTATCACCAATGGTTTTATCCGCTTACTTGGCATAAAGGCAAACCACGGTGCCGAAGACCCGCTGAGCTCTGAAGAATTAAGAACCGTTGTAAATGAAGCCGGCAGTTTAATCCCTCGCCGCCACCAAGACATGCTGATATCGATTCTCGACCTAGAGCATGTCACCGTTAACGACATTATGGTACCTCGCAATGAGATTACCGGTATTGATATCAACGATGACTGGAAATCTATCGTACGTCAGTTAACCCACTCTCCGCATGGTCGAGTTGTTCTATATCGCGATAAGATAGATGAAGTGGTGGGTATGTTACGTTTACGTGAGTCTTACCGCCTGATGTTGGAAAAAAATGAGTCGACGAAAGAGACACTTTTGCGTGCGGCGGATGAAGTCTACTTTATTCCAGAAAGTACGCCTCTCAATGTCCAATTACTCAAGTTCCAACGCAATAAAGAGCGCATCGGTTTAATTGTCGACGAATATGGCGATATTATCGGCTTGATTACCTTAGAAGACATTCTTGAAGAGATCGTAGGGGAATTTACCACCTCTATTGCACCAAGTCTGTCTGATGAGATCAGCCCACAAGGTGATGGTAGCTTCCTGATTGAGGGCAGCGCCAATATCCGAGATATCAATAAAGGACTGAAGTGGTCTCTACCAACTGATGGACCTAGAACCTTGAACGGCCTAATCCTTGAGCATTTAGAAGATATCCCAGAAAGTCACCTCAGCGTGCAAGTATCTGGACACCCGATGGAGATCGTCGAGTTGGAAGAGAACCGCATCAAGCAGGTAAAAGTCTTTCCAAAACTGAAGTCGAAATAAATCGATTTCATTGAACCACATTCAAGATCAAAAAAGCCTTGGACTGACCAAGGCTTTTTAATACTCAGAGGAAAACGTTAGTCTTCAGTAACACTGAATAAGTTTTCCATATTCAGACCTTGCTTGATAAGAATTTCTCTTAATCGACGTAGGCCTTCTACCTGAATTTGGCGCACTCGCTCGCGAGTTAGATTGATCTCACGTCCTACTTCTTCGAGCGTTGAAGGCTCATAGCCAAGTAGGCCAAAGCGACGGGCTAACACTTCTTTCTGCTTAGGGTTAAGTTCGTCTAACCAATGAATCAGAGAATCTCTAATATCGTCATCCTGCGTGGAGACCTCTGGATCTGAGTTATTGACATCCGGAATGATATCCAGCAAGGCTTTTTCGCCATCCCCACCGATCGGTGTATCAACCGAGCTTATACGCTCATTCAAACGCAGCATCTTACTGACATCATCAACTGGCTTATCGAGTTGTGTTGCAATCTCTTCAGCGGTTGGTTCGTGATCGAGTTTCTGTGATAGTTCACGCGCTGTGCGCAGATAGATGTTTAGCTCTTTAACAACATGGATAGGTAAACGGATAGTGCGAGTTTGATTCATCAAAGCACGTTCAATGGTTTGGCGGATCCACCAAGTCGCATAAGTAGAGAATCTAAATCCACGTTCTGGATCAAATTTCTCAACCGCTCGGATCAAACCAAGATTGCCCTCTTCGATAAGATCTAATAGAGCAAGGCCACGATTGCTGTAACGTCGGGAAATTTTTACAACTAGACGCAGATTACTTTCTATCATGCGTTTACGTGCGGCCTCATCGCCACGAAGAGCGCGCCTCGCGTATAGAACTTCTTCTTCTGCTGTGAGTAGTGGAGAAAAGCCAATTTCGCCTAAGTAAAGCTGTGTCGCATCCAAACTTTTGCTTGATGCATCAAACTCTTCTTTGACGTCCTCAGTTAAATCTAATTTGGTGGATTCGGTAGTTTGAAACGTATCCATCGTTTCGTCACTAACTTCGAATGGTTCGACTTTCGTTGCTGCATTGCTGATACTCATAGCGCCTCCCCCTGGCGAGCTAGCAAGACATTACTACGTCTAATGTCGCTATTTTACTCTAAACAGTAAATTTTATGGTAAGTAGCGTTTTGGATTGACTGACTTACCTTGATAGCGAATTTCAAAGTGCAAACGAACACTACTGGCTCCGGAGCTGCCCATTGTTGCAATCTTTTGGCCTGCTTTTACACTCTGTCCTTCGTGTACTAGCAACCGATCATTATGTGCATATGCACTGAGGTAATTGTCGTTATGTTTAATAATCACGAGATTACCGTAACCGCGTAGCGCATTGCCTGAATAAACGACGGTGCCACCTGCTGTTGATACGATAGATTGACCACGCTGTCCTGCGATATCAATACCTTTGTTCCCTTGATCTCCAGCAGAGAAGTTTTTGATTACTCTCCCTTTTGTTGGCCATAACCACTTGGAAATTTTGTTGTTGTTTGAAGTTGATTTACTGGCTGTATTGGTCACTTTTTGTTTGTCGTTAGAACCAACATACTCCTTTGATTTCGATTGATCAACCTTCTTAGGAGGATCTTTTTTAACCTGTGCTTGATTGTTTTTTGTACTACTTGGAGTAACCTTTTGATTCGAGTTTTTACTCGACACTGTACTCGTTTGTGGTTTCGACGGTACTGCTGCAACCGCGATTGCAGCTCCAGCACCTGTGCCACCATAGGCTGGAGCATTGTATGCAGGTTGCCATAGCTTAAGCTTCTGACCGGGGTAAATCGTGTAAGGCGCTTTTAATGAGTTGTAGCTAATTATCTCATTAACATCCTTATCAGTAACATAAGCAATGAAATATAGCGTGTCGCCTTTTTCTACCTGATAGTAACTGCCTCGATAACTGCCACGAGAAACAGAGCCATAGTCTTTTTGAAGACCAGATACTGGTGCAGGCGAATGAGCAGCACATCCAAATAACATACTGCTTAATCCAAGAATGAGAAGTAAGACGATACAACACTTCATTACTATGCAAGGTCACCCGCGACTAGAGGAACAAAACGCACCATCTCAATGATCTCTGAACTGAATTGATCATCTTGGCGAGTGATCTTTAACAGTTGCTGCTCTTCTGTTCCAACCGGGATAACCATAATACCTTTATTATTCAGTTGCTCTAGTAATGCAGAGGGCACCGATTCGGCTGCCGCTGTGACGATAATGGCATCAAACGGTCCCTTGGCTGGCCAGCCTTGCCAACCATCGCCATGCTTAGTCGATACATTATATATATCTAACTGTTTAAGGCGCCTTTTCGCTTCCCACTGCAATGCTTTAATACGTTCGATAGAGTAAACATGATCGACAAGCTGCGCTAACACCGCAGTCTGATAACCCGACCCCGTTCCTATCTCAAGAACACGACTGTCTCTGCTTAGCTCTAACATTTCTGTCATTTTAGCGACAATGTAGGGCTGTGAAATTGTCTGTCCCTGACCAATAGGCAACGCGTTATTATCATAGGCTTGGTGCATCATCGCTTGAGAGACAAATTGCTCTCTAGGAAGGCGATAAATAGCATCAAGTACCTTTTTATCTTGTATGCCACTCGCGACAAGAAAGTCGATTAATCTGTCAGCATGTGGATTGACCATTGTTACTTATCCTTTAACCAATTATCCATACTCGCAAGAGACTCATGGGCCGTAAGATCGACTTGAAGCGGAGTGATGGACACGTAACCGCGTTCAATGGCAAAAAAGTCGGTACCTTCACCCGCATCTTGTTCTTTGCCTGGAGGACCAAGCCAATAAATATCATGACCACGCGGATCTTTCTGCTTAATCATTGCTTCTGCGTGATGGCGCGCACCAAGTCGAGTCACCACAGTGCCTTTCAGCTGTTCAGGCTTCACATCAGGAACATTAACATTCAGTAAACGGTTCGTTGGGATCGGTGATCGAGCATGCTGAGCAACCATTTGACGCGCAATATTGGCGGCAGTTCCAAAATGATGTTTGCCAACTAAAGAGAAAGCAATGGCTTGAACACCAAGAAAATGACCTTCCATCGCTGCCGCAACCGTGCCTGAATAGAGCACATCATCACCAAGGTTCGCACCATGATTAATGCCCGTTAAAACAAGATCAGGCAGTTGATCTTTCATCAATTCGTTGAGAGCAAAATGAACACAATCCGTCGGCGTACCTTGCACAGAATAGACCTGTGGAGCTATTTGATTCACTCGCAAAGGCTGCTCTAACGTCAGAGAGTTGGAAGCTCCTGAACGGTTACGGTCAGGGGCAACAATCGTCACCTCTGCCATATCGCGTAGCGCATCTGCCAGAGTATGAATGCCTTCCGCATGCACGCCATCATCGTTACTGATCAATATTCTCAGACGTCTATCGCTCATTGGTATTGGCGCTCCACTTCGATCTCTTCAATGAGTTCTCGAATAATCGCTGTCGCGAAACAACCAGCGTCCAGAGAGAAGGTTAGCGTTACATTATCTCCCTCGACTTCCCAACTCAGATCTTGAGGCATCAAGCCAATTTCACGACGATCATGGCGCATTCTATTGCCACGAATCAATGCCATCAGATCGGGTTCCGCATCTAAATGAGGTTGCTCAAGCGTTAAAGCCTGATTCTTGGTAGGCAGTTCATTGTCACCGGCCAAAGCCGCTGTAAGCTGAACATCCCCTTGCATCAACTGGCTATTGACTTGATCTAAGCTGTCAAGTTCAACGGTTTGTAATGCGTTATCTTGTAGGATCAAATCACCATCGATAGCTTGCGTGAATAGACCTTTTTCAATCCGCTCAGAAACAATGCGGTTAAAAATCCATGAACGAGCCGCAGAAAGGTACAGACTGCGTTTGTTTTGGTTGCGCGTGCGAACATTTTCACGTCCCCAGCGTCTTGCCTCGCTAAGGTTGTTGCCTTGATTACCAAAACGCTGACTACCAAAATAATTTGGCACACCGACTTTACTCACCGCTTCTAGGCGCTGTAAAACATCAGCGACATCGGTGACTTCCGAGAGAGTGATAACAAATTGGTTCCCAACCAGATCGCCTGGACGTAACTTCTTGTTATGTCTATCTGTCGCCAATATCTCTATGTTCGGATATTGAGCAAGGAACGAAGAGAAGTCAGGCGTATCACCTTTAGGTAGATGAATGCTCAACCACTGCTCTGTAACAGCATGGCGATCTTTTAGACCAGCCCAACTGACATCCTTAGATTTTACACCACATACCTTTGCCAACTCGTTAGCGACAAAGCTGGTGTTTTCCCCGCTTTTACGGATGCGCACCATTAAATGCTCACCACTGCCAGTAAACTCAAAACCAAGATCTTCATTAACTTGGAAATGTTCTGGTTTGGCTTTTAGCTTACCTTTAGACGTTGGCTTACCATTTAAGTACGCCAATGAAGATAGAATATCAGACATAGTATTTTCCATACTGAACGAAGGATTGCTGTCGCATCCCCACGTTCAATAAGCTTTGTTATTCTTTAACAAGCAACACAACTGCTTCCGTTGCGATGCCTTCTTTTCGCCCAGTAAAACCAAGGCGTTCTGTGGTTGTTGCCTTGACATTAATATTAGTCAAATCGGTCTCAAGGTCTTGGGCTATAACTTGACACATAGCGTCGATATAAGGCGCCATTTTAGGGGCTTGGGCAATAATCGTAATATCCACATTACCTAAAATATAGCCTTGTTGACGTACTCTCCGGTACACATCACGCAGCAAATCTCGACTGTTGGCGCCTTTCCATTTGTCATCCGTATCTGGAAAGTGTCGACCAATGTCTCCAGCAGCAATCGCACCAAGCAATGCATCACATAAAGCATGTAAAGCCACATCACCATCGGAATGAGCAATCAACCCTTGTTCATAGGGGACCTCGACACCGCCAATAACAACGGGACCTTCTCCACCAAATTTATGTACATCAAAGCCGTGGCCAATTCGAATCATGAGTTATCCTTTATTTCTCGTCAGATAAAACTCGGCTAACGCTAAATCTTCCGGTTGAGTTATTTTTATATTGTCAGCTCGGCCATGAACCAAAGCTGGCTTCTCCCCAAGCCATTCAATAGCAGACGCTTCGTCAGTAATTGGGACACCTTGGTCTAGTGCTTGCGACAAAGCATATCTAAGCGGTTGAGTTTTAAAAAGTTGTGGTGTTAATGCATGCCACAATGCTTCCCTATCAACGGTGTGGTCGATATTTTGTTGAGCATTCGCTCGTTTCATCGTATCTCTGACTGGCGTAGCAAGAATGCCACCGAGTTGATTGGTAACCGCTACTTCAATCAGATTATCGATGTCATTTAGGTCAACACAAGGTCTCGCCGCATCGTGAACCATTGCCCACTGCGCTAACTGATTACTCTCGATGTAATCAAGGGCTGATAGCACAGAGTCCGCTCTTTCCTTGCCTCCAGAGACTCTTATCACCTCTGGATTATTCGCCAAACTGAGTTGAGGAAAATATGGGTCATCATCACTGATGGCGACAATAACTTTGCCGACTAATGTGTGAGTTAAGAGCTTCTCAACAGTATGCTCAAGAATGGTTTTTCCTGATATTTTAAGATACTGCTTTGGACGATCTGCCTGCATGCGACTGCCGACACCCGCAGCAGGAACCACCGCCACAATGGAGAGTGAAGAGGTTAACGTCATTTAATTATTCTCTCCAACGATACGATAGAAAGTCTCACCTTCTTTAATCATACCTAGCTCATGCCTAGCACGTTCTTCGATAGCATCTAGGCCTTGGCGTAAATCGTCTATTTCTGCGAACATTTCATTGTTTCTAGCTTGAAGATTGTTATTCACTTGATGCTGAACCTGCGTTTCAGCGTTCACTGCTTGAAAATCTGAAATACCGTTTTTGCCAAACCACAGTTCAAATTGTAGCCAGCCAAGAATCAAGCATAAGGTCAGTGCAAAAATTCGCATATGATTAATCAAAGAAGAGAAAGATCAAGACCACATATATACCACAATGTCGCTGCTGGCGCGAGATTGGGCTATGTGGTCTTAGTTAAGATCATGTTGAAAATGAATTCGTTAGTTCAGTGTCAAAAACGCAATAAGTCCGACACCAAGTAGCAAACGGTAAATGACAAATGGGGTCATTCCCATACGAGAAATTAATTTCAAGAAGAAGTGAATACAAATATATGCACTAATAAATGACGTAACGATTCCCGTCATCAGGAAGCCGAAATGAATGGGCTCACCACTAGTTACTAATTTGAGACCTAAGTAACCACCCGCAAGCAGAATAATTGGGATAGACATTAGAAATGAGAAACGCGCTGCCGCTTCTCTAGTAAATCCGAGATAAAGTGCGGCGGTAATTGTCGCACCTGAGCGAGAGGTTCCAGGGATCATTGCCAAAGCCTGGCTGATACCGATAAACAGAGCTTTCTTCCAATCGGCACTATATTCATCATCCACTAACTTGGCATTTTTATCGACAAACCACAGCAGCAAGCCAAAAACGATGGTTGTTGTCGCAATGACCCATGCGCTACGCAAGTAGATTTCAATAAAGTCCTTCATCAGTAGGCCAAAGACACAAGCCGGAATCGTCGCTAAAACTATCATCCACGCCAGTTTTGACTCTTTGCTTCGCTCTCCCTTAAAAATGGAGGCAAAGAAAGCAGAAAGAAGACTAACAACTTCATTGCGGAAGTAAATCACCACCGCGGCTAACGTACCAACATGGACGGCAACATCAAAAGCCAGGCCTTGATCTTCCCAACCTAAAATTGCCGAAGGTAGAATTAGATGCGCTGAACTCGAAATGGGCAAGAATTCCGTCAAACCCTGAATTAGAGCCAGAATAAAGGCTTCAAAGTAACTCATTAAAATCTCATCTTTTTTATTAGCTAAACCACATAGGAACAGGCTCTAGAACAACATCAAAATGGGATTGCTGCCAGATTTGTTCAATCGTTCGTCCATCTTGAGGCACAACCAGCTGTGGACAAAGCTCCACCAAAGGCTCGAGAACAAAAGCATATTTAAAAATATCGCTGCGTGGTAATTGCGGCTTTTCGCTGGAAACCTGTTCACCAAACAAAATAATGTCGAGGTCGACCGTTCTTGGCTCAAACTTACCCGCGTCCACCGCGCGCCCCCATTTCAGCTCAATATCTCTCAATTGACGTGAAAATTCTGTCAATGTAAGTGATGTTTTGATCTCTGCCACTAAGTTGTAGAAGGCATGGCTTTCAAAACCAACGGCTTCGCATTCGAAAATCGTCGAAAGACGAATATCCTGCCCGAGAGCGCTAAGCTCTTCAATCGCCGCTTGAATATGCTTGCGTCGATCGATATTCGATCCTATGCCAACATAAGCGGTTATCATGCAACGCCTCGTTCGATGATAACACCCACTCCTTTAGCTTGCGGTACAGCTCCTGGTTTGGTTAAACGAATCTTAATCCAAGGCACATTGAAACGCGTCATAATCAACTCAGCAATCTCTTCTGCAACACGCTCAACAAGAAGGAAACGTCCACCTTCAATATACGATAGAACGGCGGAACTCACCTGAGCATAATCGAGAGCATCAACAACATCATCGCTTTTACCTGCCGGACGATTGTCATGAGCCATTTCAATATCAAGCACTAACTTTTGCTTAATCTCTTGCTCCCAGTCGTATACACCGATCGTAGTAATTACTTCCAATTGCTCGATAAATACTTTGTCCATCTGTTACTTCCTTAGAGGTCGGATACCCAAATCAGGTAAAAAGTCGTACAATTTCTGCCTCAAACCTCGTACATGTGTAGTTTGAGAGCGTCAAGCGCGATATGATATCAGTTACTTGCTTGGCTAACACCTGTTTCGGACGAGTTCTCTACTATGACCCCACTAGCACTGGTTATGATCATTTCAGCCTATCTACTAGGCTCGATCTCGAGTGCGGTTTTAATTTGTCGTATTTTGAGATTGCCGGATCCACGAGGAGTGGGTTCGAACAATCCGGGCGCAACGAATGTTCTTCGAATCGGTGGCAAGAAAGCCGCGGTTGCTGTCTTACTCTGTGACATGCTGAAAGGCACCATACCCGTTTGGGGTGGTTACTTTTTAGGTATTGATCCCATTATGCTAGGCGTGATTGCCATAGCGGCTTGCTTAGGACATATGTACCCTATTTTCTTCCATTTTAAAGGCGGAAAAGGCGTAGCAACTGCACTGGGCGCGATCGCTCCTATTGGATTAGATCTGACCGCGATGATTATTGCTACGTGGATCGCTGTTGCTTTTTTGTTTCGATATTCTTCACTCGCGGCACTTGTCACTGTATTGCTCGCACCGTTCTACACTTGGATGATAAAGCCACAATATACTCTGCCAGTCGCCATGCTGTGCTGTCTGATCATTTTCAGACACCATCAGAATATAAAACGCCTATTGGAAGGTACTGAACCTAAAGTCGGTGAAAAGAAGAATGGATTAAATAAAGCCTCATAACGAGGCTTTATTTTTGGATGGCGAACAACTTTAAGCGTGAATTCTGTCTAGGAAATTTTTCAGCATTTCTGTGACAAATTCCGGCTGTTCAAGATTCGAGATATGCCCAGCCCTCGGGATCTGAATGAGTTCTGAACCACTAATGCAATCGTGCATAAGATAAGACTCTAACACTGGGCGAGGTTTATCCTCCTGCCCAACTGCAATCAGCACCGGCAGAGCAAACTTCTCAATATCTTCAATCTGATCTCGACGACCAAACACCATTCGCCCTACGCGTGCGACCTCTACAGCTTTCTCACCTTTCAATGCCAGCAGAGATTGAACGAACTGCTCCATCAATTGAGGGTTATCTTGCTGAACATTATTGGCAAAAAATAGCGGCGTGACGGCTTCGGCAATCGGTGCAGGCACCGCTTGTGCCTGACAGATGGCATCGAGCATCGCAAAATACTTTTTATGGGTAACTTCAGGCTCCAAGCCAACAAATGTATCCATAAGAACCAAGGCATTCACACGCTGCGGCGCGAGTGAGACAAGTTCAGTCCCCCACATTCCCCCAACCGATAAACCAACCAGTGAGAAAGTTTCAATATCTAGGTGATCCATCAACGCAAGAATTTGCTGAGCGTAGTCAGTGAGTGAGCGTGTTGAACTAGGAGCAAAGTCAGAACCACCATGTGCCCACAACTCAGGGACAATACAACGATAGTGTTGGCTCAATGCCTCAACCTGCGGAGCCCACATTTGGCTGTCCCACAAGTAGCTGTGACCAAAAACAATCACAGGTCCTTGACCTACATCCTGATAGGCCATTTCACAGCCATCAATGGCAAACTTATTCATCTTTTGTATTCCAGATATTATTTCCAAAGTGCAGCCTATCATTATTTGGGTAATGAAGAGCTCGGAGCTTAGATATAGCAAGGTCGCCCAATGAGGCGACCTTTTTTATGCATCGTTAGATTATGCAATAGACTCAAGTTGGTCGATCGGCCAACGTGGCACCGCTTGAACGGAAAGATCGGCGACTTCACCATTTTTTAGACGCTGCATACCTGCGTAAGCGATCATCGCGCCATTGTCGGTACAGAACTCGGTTCTAGGGTAGTAAACTTCGCCGCCGATTTTCTTCGCAAGCTGTTCTAAATCAGCACGTAATCTGCGGTTAGCACTAACTCCACCAGCAATTACGATACGCTTGAATCCTGTTTGTTCCAGTGCACGCTTACACTTGATAGTTAAGGTTGCACACACTGCCTCTTCAAACGCAAGGGCGATATCTGCACGCGTTTGCTCATCATCGCCATTCGCTGCAATGGTATTCGCGGTAAAAGTTTTTAAACCAGAAAAACTCATATCTAGACCCGGACGATCTGTCATTGGTCGTGGAAACTTGAAACGACCAGGCGTGCCTTTTTCGGCCAATTTCGATAGCAGTGGACCTCCAGGATAATCGAGCCCCATCAGTTTCGCGGTTTTGTCGAACGCTTCACCTGCTGCATCATCAATCGATTCACCCAGAATCTTGTATTCACCGATGCCTTTAACTTCAACCATCATAGAGTGTCCACCCGACACTAACACCGCAACAAACGGGAAAGGAGGTGGATTATCTTCCAGCATCGGAGCAAGTAGGTGGCCTTCCATATGATGCACAGGAACCGCCGGAACTCCCCAAGCATAAGCAAGGCTACGACCGATTGTTGCGCCGACTAACAACGCCCCCACAAGACCAGGGCCTGCCGTGTAAGCAACGCCGTCAATATCTTTTGGAGTCAGATTTGCCTCAGCCATAGCGGCCTTGATCAACGGAATTGTTTTCTTAACGTGATCACGAGAAGCCAGTTCAGGAACGACACCACCGTAATCGGCGTGAAGTTTTACCTGACTATAAAGCTGATGAGAAAGTAGCCCCTTCTCATCATCATAAATGGCAATTCCCGTTTCATCACAAGAGGTTTCGATACCAATAATGCGCATGGTTTACCCTGGATGTCTTTGTCTCAAATTCAAAATTGGCGCAATCTTACCGCGCCTTAGCTTCTCAAACAAATTTTGTGCAAACTCTACCCAACAAAATACTTTACAAAGCCAGTGTGATCGGATTAAAATTCCGCACCATTTTTGATCAAGCTGATTGTAGACCTAGCGACTAAGTTAGGTACTGTGAAGTCAGCATTAACGAATTAACCCCTGAGGTGAAAGGCATATGCCAGTAGTTAAAGTACGTGAAAACGAACCGTTCGACGTTGCACTACGTCGTTTCAAACGCTCTTGCGAAAAAGCAGGTATCCTTTCTGAAGTGCGTCGTCGTGAGCACTACGAAAAACCAACTACAGTTCGCAAACGCGCTAAAGCAGCAGCTCAAAAGCGTCACGCTAAGAAGCTTGCTCGCGAAAACGCTCGTCGCGTTCGCCTGTACTAATAACTAAGTCCTAAAGGATTCTAGTTATGGCTCTGATTGAAAAACTCAAAGAAGAGCAAAAATTAGCGATGAAAGCCAAGGACAAAGCGCGCCTTGGCACTATCCGTTTAGCTCTGTCAGCAATTAAGCAACGTGAAGTAGACGAACAGATTACTCTGAACGACGACGACATTCTTGCTGTTCTGACTAAAATGGTTAAACAACGTCGCGACTCTGTCGCTCAATTTGAAGCAGCTAATCGTCAAGATTTAGCTGATGCAGAGAAAGCTGAAATTACCGTACTTGAGGAATTTATGCCTCAACCACTCACTGACGATGAGGTAGCAGCATTGGTTGACAATGCGATTGCTGAATCAGGTGCTGCGGGCATGCAAGACATGGGTAAAGTAATGGGCGTTCTTAAACCTCAAATTCAAGGGCGTGCAGATATGGGTAAAGTAAGTGGTTTAGTTCGCGCTAAACTGGCTTAATCTCCCAAATCAATTGCAACAAGCCGTGCTATCCTTCGGAATGCGCGGCTTGTTTGTATCTACTCTTTCATTTTTTGTTAGTGCGTTTTTCTAAGGTTTTATGGCAGGACACATCCCTCGTAGTTTCATTGATGACCTCCTCGCTCGACTCGATATTGTCGACATTGTTGACGCTCGCGTAAAACTTAAGAAAAAAGGCAAAAACTACGGCGCTTGCTGCCCTTTCCACAACGAAAAAACGCCGTCTTTCAGCGTCTCTCAAGAAAAACAGTTCTATCATTGCTTTGGCTGTGGTGCACACGGTAACGCCATTGATTTTATGATGGAGTATGAACGCTTAGAGTTTGTCGAGGCGATTGAAGAGCTCGCCTCTTACCTCGGATTGGACGTTCCTAGAGAACAAAGACAAGGCGGTGGTTTTCAATCCAACCAACCGCGAGCCAATACGGAACAAAAGCGTAATCTATACGACATTATGGGCAGCATTGCTCAGTTTTATCGTGATCAGCTCAAACTGCCTAAAAGCAAAATAGCCATTGATTATCTGAAAGATCGTGGGTTGTCCGGCCAAATTGTACAGAAATTTGGTATTGGATATATAGCCGATGAATGGGACTTAGTACGCAAGAATTTTGGTCAAACACAGCAAACGCAAGATATGTTGGTTACTGGCGGTATGCTGATCGAAAACGATAATGGCAATCGCTACGACCGTTTTCGTGGACGTGTGATGTTTCCAATTCGAGATCGCCGTGGACGAGTGATTGGATTTGGTGGCCGTGTTATTGGCGACGGCACGCCTAAATACCTAAACTCTCCAGAGACGCCGATCTTCCATAAAGGCAAAGAGCTTTACGGCCTTTATGAAGTCATGCAAGCATACCGAGAGCCACCACAAATCTTAGTGGTTGAAGGCTATATGGATGTGGTTGCTTTGGCCCAGTATGGCGTGGATTACTCCGTCGCTTCGCTAGGTACATCGACAACAGGTGATCATATACAGCTGCTTTTCCGCCAAACAAATACCGTGGTGTGTTGTTATGATGGTGACAGAGCGGGTAAAGAAGCCGCGTGGCGCGCTCTTGAAAATGCGCTTCAGTATTTAAAAACCGGTAACACGCTTAAATTTTTGTTCCTACCTGATGGCGAAGACCCCGATAGCTTTGTCCGTGCACACGGTAAAGAAGCATTGGAACAAAAAATTGAGCAGGCTACTCCACTTTCAAGCTATCTATTTGATAACCTGATCGAAATCCATCAGTTAAACCTTGGGAGCCATGAAGGTAAGTCGGCGCTAAGGGCACACGCCAGTGCGCTTATTGACAAGATTCCAGATCCCTATTTTCAAGAGTTACTAGAAAAACTCTTAGATGAAAGAACAGGATTTGATAATAGGCTTCGCCAAGCTCGCAAAAAAAACACAGAGACTCGACCTCAGCCACATAAAGAGATCAAGCGCACACCAATGCGTGAAGTGATCGCTTTGCTTATTCAAAATCCGAACTATGCTGATATGGTACCGGATCTCTCAACTGTGAGAGAGTTAACAGTGCCTGGTCTAAGTTTATTTGTCGAAGTGCTTGAATATTGTCACCAGCACCCCAATATAACTACGGGCCAGCTACTTGAGCGCTGGCGAAATAGTAGCCATGAGGCATTGTTGTCACGTCTAGCTGGGTGGGAAATCCCCCTCGACGAAGACAACGAAAAAGATATATTTTTAGACTCGCTGGACAAAATTCTTGCCCAGTGTGTTGAAAAGCAAATTGAAAATCTGCAGGCCAAAGAAAGAAGCGTCGGTTTATCAACCGAAGAGAAACGGGAGCTACTAGCGTTAATGCTAGATTTAAAAGCGTAACCCTATTCAGATAGTCAGCAATCAATTAATTTGTTAAGATGTGTGGTTTGCAACTCGCATACTAATTCCTTCACCAGATACTAAGTTGGATACCGTCTATGGATCAAAATCCGCAGTCACAGCTAAAACAACTTGTCATTAAAGGCAAGGAACAAGGCTATCTGACCTACGCAGAAGTAAACGACCACCTGCCAGCAGAAATCGTCGATTCAGAGCAGGTCGAAGATATCATTCAAATGATCAACGACATGGGCATCCGAGTAGTAGAAACTGCTCCTGATGCTGATGATCTTGCACTGAATGATGACGATACAATTACCGATGAAGATGCTGCAGAAGCCGCAGCGGCTGCGCTATCTAGCGTAGAAAATGAGATCGGCCGTACTACAGACCCTGTTCGCATGTACATGCGTGAAATGGGTACTGTTGAACTATTGACTCGTGAAGGCGAGATCGATATTGCTAAGCGTATTGAAGATGGTATTAACCAAGTTCAAAATGCTGTGGCAGAGTATCCGGGCACTATCCCATACATCCTCGAGCAATTTGATAAAGTTCAAGCTGAAGAGCTACGTCTGACCGACCTAATTACCGGTTTCGTTGATCCAGATGCAGATGAAACAACAGCACCGACAGCGACGCACATCGGTTCTGAGCTTGCTGAATCTGATCTTGAAGATGAAGACGCAGATTCAGACGACGAAGATGTGGATGACGACGAAGCCGAAGAGGAAGAAGATACAGGTATTGATCCTGAACTTGCTCTAGAGAAGTTTACTTCGCTACGTAACACTTTCCAAAACTTCCAGCTAGCGTGCAATGAATACGGTGGTGAAAGTTCAAAAGCACAAGCCGCTCACGAGCTTGTGTTAGATGTGTTCAAAGAGTTCCGTCTAACTCCAAAACAGTTCGACTACCTAGTTGAAGAGCTACGCACTTCAATGGAACGTGTACGTACTCAAGAGCGTCTTATCATGAAGGCAGCGGTTGAGTATGGCAAAATGCCGAAGAAATCATTCATCACGCTATTCACGGGTAATGAATCAAGTGATGCATGGCTTGACGAGATCTTAGCGTCTGATAAACCATACGCCGAAAAAATTCGTCGCAGTGAAGAAGATATTCGCCGTTCAATTTCAAAACTGAAAATGATCGAAGAAGAAACTTCTCTGACAGTTCAAAGCATCAAAGATATCAGCCGTCGTATGTCTATCGGTGAAGCGAAAGCTCGTCGTGCGAAGAAAGAGATGGTTGAAGCGAACTTACGTCTGGTTATTTCTATCGCTAAGAAATACACCAACCGCGGCCTACAATTCTTAGATCTTATCCAAGAAGGTAACATCGGCCTGATGAAAGCAGTAGATAAGTTCGAATATCGTCGTGGTTACAAGTTCTCAACTTACGCCACTTGGTGGATTCGTCAGGCAATTACTCGCTCGATTGCAGACCAAGCTCGTACGATTCGTATTCCGGTTCACATGATTGAAACCATCAACAAACTGAACCGTATCTCTCGTCAAATGCTACAAGAGATGGGCCGTGAGCCTCTGCCAGAAGAGCTAGCAGAGCGCATGCAAATGCCTGAAGATAAGATTCGTAAAGTACTTAAAATCGCTAAAGAGCCAATCTCTATGGAGACACCAATCGGTGACGACGAAGATTCGCATCTAGGTGATTTTATCGAGGATACTACGCTAGAACTGCCTCTAGACTCTGCAACCGCAACCAGTCTAAAAGTAGCAACTAAAGATGTTCTAGCAGGTTTGACTCCGCGTGAAGCGAAAGTACTGCGTATGCGTTTTGGTATCGACATGAACACTGACCATACTTTAGAAGAAGTAGGTAAGCAGTTTGACGTAACTCGTGAACGTATCCGTCAGATCGAAGCAAAAGCACTGCGTAAACTTCGTCACCCTAGCCGCTCAGAAACTCTACGCAGCTTCCTAGACGAATAGTCGATAGCTTATTTTCTCGACAATTGATTAAAAGGTGGGCTAAAGCTCACCTTTTTTATATCTATTCGATTTAAGTGGATAAAAACTAAGCGCATTTATACCCGTTACTGGCTAGACAGCTAGATCCTCATCCCCTATAATCATTGCCCTATAAGGCCCCTTAGCTCAGTGGTTAGAGCAGTCGACTCATAATCGATTGGTCCCCAGTTCAAGTCTGGGAGGGGCCACCAAATTCCAGAAGGTTAGTAAGCGTAGTGTTTACTAACCTTTTTTTGAACCTGACGATTTTGGGTCAGGTAATGGGTCAGGTAAGCCCCAATCACGCACTCTTCTCTGCCTTCTTCCAATACTAATCCGAATACTACGCTGTTGCCAAATATGTCGTTCTGGCTGATAAAACTCTCTCATAGAGAACAAAGAGAGGTATTAAACTCGCAAACCAACCATAAGTAACTTAAATTGCACTTATAGATAATTTTTTATACAGTCACAACAAAAGTGAGTTATAGTGAACTTATATATTAAAACGAACCCAATAGTGACAAAAGTACAATAAAAGGCACTTATGAAAAAAGGTAAGATGGTAAAGGCACAACCTATGCCTGATTTGAATACCGAGTTCAGTATGGAAACGCTGGGGAGCGCCATTCGCTCAAAGCGCACCGATAGAGGCTGGCGTATTGATGATCTCGCTTCAAAAGCCAACTTATCTCGTAGAACAGTCATGAAAGTCGAAAAAGGCGATACCAGTGTAACCTTTGCCAATGTACTCGTCCTCATGGATATCTTGGGGCTATCATTACGCCTTATCGATTTAAACCTATTTGTTCGTCCACATAGCCATAGCCAAATAACCTCCCAAGCTGAAAACAGCGTGAGAAGCAATGAGGACGGTTGGTATGAGTAAGTTACAACAGTTAGACGTGTTTATCGGTACGAATACCAAAATTGGTCGTTTGATTCTTCCTGTCGGAACAGAAACAGAGTTTTCATTCATCTATGAATGATGAATGGAAACATACTGGTTTCCCAATTTCGCCACACATCCCTTTCGATGATAAGGCTTCGTCACGTAGTATTGAGAACTACCTCAGAAATCTCCTTCCTGAAGGAGAAGGCTTTGAGGAGATGATACAAAACACCACTATCTCCAAAAGCAATACATTCGGGCTGATTCGTAAGCTTGGTGCGGAAACATCTGGCGCATTGTCTTTTCGAGTTCCAGACTCAGAACCTGGGGAAACTAGTTTTAGAGCTGTACCTGATGATGAACTAATAGAACGACTAGAGCGAAATCTAGCGCCATTAGTGTATTGGGACGGTAAGGTTCGCCTTTCGGTTGCTGGTGTTCAAAACAAGTTAAACTTACTTAAGCGCGGTGATGAATGGGGGTTTGGTGAAGGCAAATTAAGTTCGAACTACATTCTGAAGTTTGAAAGCGGTAGAGCACCGTGTATTGCTGTTAATGAGTTCTTTTGCATGACATTAGCCAAGCTAGCAGGTTTGGACGTCGCTAATGTTGAGTTAACTCGCATTGGGAAGACTAGGACACTGATAATAGAGCGGTTCGATCGTGCCTATATCCAGGCTCGTGATGTCGTTCAACGAAGACATGTGATTGATGGCTGTCAGGCGACTGACTTACCTCCAGGTTACAAATACGAGCGTCAGAATGGGGATGAAGGTGATGGCGTATATATGCGTAATGGCGTTTCTTTCCCACGCCTACTGTGCGTCAAAACCATAGACACGGTCATCACTAACCTAAAGCTCACCCAATGGATGCTCTTTAATCTAGCAACGCTAAACTACGATGCCCATGGTAAAAATATTAGCTTCTTCGTCACCCCTAAAGGCATAGAACTAACCCCTTTTTATGACTTAGTAAACATAGAAGCTATCGCTCAAGAGGGAGCAAAACGCAACTCACCAAGCGGTAAATTGTCTGCTGATGAGGGTCGTGCCGCCAGCATCCCTCAATATTTTGCAATGTCGATTGGAGATTGGGAAAGTGAAGACTTTCAAAATCCGCCGAAAGGTAACTTCAAACGCCCTATCACTAGCTATGATTTAGCTGAATTCGGCGCTCTGCTGGGTTATTCAGGCACCAAAATAGCTTCCATAATGGTAGAAACCGTTGTTGCTATAAAAAATGCCCTGAAGGAAGCGATTGACCTTACCGAAGATCAAGGAATCGATGATGGAGAGCGTGAACACATAGAACTATGTGTCTCACTCATCCAAACAGAGTGCGAATACCTGCTAGCGCAAGCCGACAGCGTACCAGAAATGAGTGAGCTTCTTTAATGGCTAATACAGGGGGCTATAGCAAACAGTTTATAAATTATTTTTGGACAGAAGTCATTTAGAGCTAAAACAACCTATTTCTTTTTGACATAACGTTTACTAATCCAAAACTCAAACGGCAATACTGATTAGAAAGTAAGGTTCGGAACAGTCCCTTATCATATTATGAATCAATACGAATATAGCAATTGTCATTAGCGATAACTTGACCACTTAAGGGATATCTTTTATCTAGCCGTGTTTCTACCTAAATTCGAACTGACTAAACTAGACACCACTACTGCCATATAAAAAACACCAACAACCGACTCTAAATAGACTAACGTTTTCGCAATTGGAGTCACTGGACTGATATCTCCATAACCGAGAGTGGTTAAGGTCACGAAGCTAAAATAAGCGCTATTAGAAAAATTATCTTCCCAAGGAATTGCTTCTAACCCGCGAAATGCGAAAGGGTCTAGCTCAAGTAACAAAAGGTAAGCCACCGCCCACATTAAACCAAGCAATAAGAATAGGGCTACAGAACCAATAAGTTTGTTGGTGTCTATTTGGCCTGAAAACAAGATTTTTCTTACTAAAGATTGGAAAGTGCCATAGAAAAAGACAAAAGTCAGAGAAAGCATCAATATGCTCATCTCTTTGATATGAAAGAGGTGTTTCGCGGCAATAGCAGCTATCCAAACCACGGCTAAACCTCTTAAAAAATGCGTCCACTTTCGATCAAAGCGCAAACTTACAAAGCAAACAATAAAAATCACTACCATAATCCCCTGTATGACGTATTCGATCACATTGTCTTGTAGTAGTTGAACGAGGGCGGCGGCAATTAACAGCATGATTAAAGCTAACGTTAAGTAGATGAAGTTATTCTTCTCGCTAATATTTGACAACGCTTTATCGAGCTTCATGATTGACTCCTTTCCACAGTTATCATGGCGCACAAGTATGCTCTAGCCACAACAGTATCAAAAATGGTCATGTTTGATATGCATTTATTCGAACATTCTCGTTATAATCAGTAAGAGTTTATTGTACAACAGTGAAGGTGCTAGACGTGGATATCAAAGTGAAAGATTCATTGATTGGTGGCGTGATTAACGGCGTTATCAATGGTTATATTGCGAGCCACCATTTCAAAGGAATGGATAGCGTACCGATGTCGCTTAACGTGATCACAAATTCTGAAGTGACTGTGTGGGGACAAGCGGTATCTCTAACTTTTGGTTTAGGGATCATTTTGTCGTTGATCACATCCAAGCTATTTATTCATCAGCTCAACAAATCCCACCCACAACACATTAGTCAACTTCAGAGTGGTTTTTGGTCTCACCTTGTTCCTATTGCAGTCACCCATGCAGCAGCGCTATTTGGCTGGTTTGTGGCTATAGCTGTGATCTGGACTAAGTACGCTGGCGAAGTGATGGTTTCTTCTTCAAGTGCTGTTGCACTGGTTGGCCTATTTGCATTCATCATTACCATTGCCGTCGAAGTACGAACTAAGAAAAGTATCATTTATAAAAAGATAAATTTACTGGAACAACCTCAGTAAACGACAGTAGGAACAGAAAATGTCAGATAACAATGTCCAAACCAGTGCTGAACAAAGCGATAAAAAAATTAGCCAAGCTCGCTCTTTCACTTACTACATTTTTGCCTTAGTTGCTGCGCTATGGTTGTACACCTTATGGGCGGACAGAATGACGCCAATGACAGATCAAGCTAGAGTAAATGGCCAATTGATCCGCATTAGCCCAGAAGTCTCTGGCCCTATTTCACAAGTACTTATTACTAACAATAGTATTGTCAAGGCAGGAGATGAACTCGTCACGATCGATCCGCGTCCTTTTGAATTAGCCGTTAAGGCCGCCAAATTTGATTTGCAACAAGCAGCTCAGTCTTATGAAGCGGATTCAGCAGCAATCAGTGTCGCTCAAGCAAATGAAGTCGCAGCTCGTGTTAAGGTCAATAATGCTAAGAAGAATGTGGAACGTAATCGCGTACTTGCCAATAAAGGAACGATAAGTCAAGCGGTAATGGATAACATAATCGCCGAACTAGAGACGGCCCAAGCGGGGTTGGCTCAAGCGTCATCAGCACTAGAAAAAGCGAAACAAGAGTTTGGCCCGAGAGGAATTGATAACCCTGAAATCCAATCGGTATTAAACCGACAAGAGCAGGCTCTACTAAACCTCAATCACACCAAACTGACGGCACCTGCTAATGGTGTTATCACTAATATGGATGTTGCTGTTGGCGATTATGCTGCTGCTGGGCAACCACTTCTTACCTTTATCAATAACAACAACTTATGGCTGACGGCCATGGTGAGAGAGAATTCACTGGCTCATCTAAAGCCTGGCGATAAAGTCAAAATTGTTTTTGATGCAAACCCTGGCGAGGTCTATGAAGGAAAAATATCTTCAATCGGTTGGGGAAGTAGTGGTAATGGTAGCCTTGCCCAAGATGCCAGTAATGGCCTTATGACGTCACCAACAAGCAGTTCAAAAGCGCAGCGTTTCCCCGTCAATATCGAGTTCACGTCGTTGCCTGCCGATCTAAATCTGAGATACGGTGGTCGAGCTGTGGTGGGTTTCTACCCTGATGAAAGCTACCTAGGTGAGAGACTACAAGATTTGTGGATCTGGGCATGGAGTTATATCAGCTATGTATCATAGTGCCGCTAACCCAATTATAAGAGTTGCGGTATTCCCTATCCTTTTGCTGTTTTGGCAATACGTATATGGGACGGATTTGCCTTTACTCGCTCCAGCGATGTGTGCGGTTTTTCTCACTACAACTCATGAACCACCGCCTGTAATTATGGTGTTTGTTATGGGGGGCATTTTATTCATTACTGCTTGGTTTCAGGCACTAATGAGTGAACTATTGATTGATTACGTACATGTATACTATCTGTTCTTGTTTGGAATTTTTTACTGGTGCATGGAGCGTACCAAGAAAAATCCGCAAGATGTATTTGCTATATTGCTGATTGTCTCAACCGCAATGATTGCCGTTTTTACGCAGCAGAAAGGGATTAGCGTTGAGCAAATCCCTATGGCTCTGCTAAAAAATATTTTTATCGCTGGCTTCACCGCCTATTTGGCCTACCTGCTATTTCCACGAGGCGAGCCACTCGCGATAAACATGCCACCTGTCAGTTCGACAACGAAATATTTGCTTGATTGGCAAACCTTGCTCAAAGCGATCATTGTCATGACCATGATGGTGTGTACGATACAATTGGACTTAGAGCAAAGTACGATTATTACCATCATCGTCGCGTTAATGATTAAAGATCCTGATCCTAGTATTGGTAAAGATTATGGTTTAAGAAGGTTGCTGACAACATACGCGAGCGTGCTGTATGCGATTCCTCCTCTAATAATGAGTTTGCTGCAAGTCAATTTGGTAGGAATTGTGGGTGTTGCTGTAGTCAGTGCTTTATTTATGGGGATTCATGCCGTTACAAAGAAAGCTAGCTATAACTCAATTCAACTGATGTATTCCAGTTATGTGGTTTTAGTATTCTATGGGATTACTTCAACAAGTATCAGTGCGATTTCAGATGACCTCGTGCGTTTTACTTCAGTTTTTGCCGCGGTATTAATCGGTATCATGAGTTTGATCATCTTATACCCTAGAACTAGAACTAGAACTAGAACTTAATTTCACAACAACCAAGCCTAGGTCTAACTCGGCTTGGTTGTCTTATTTTGGAATAAGTTGTACTGCGTGCAAGTAGCATCAATATGATGTAAATGAGTGAGCGTACTAACAAGGAATAGGGCAAAAGTGTTTCAGAGCTTACGTTCATTACCCCATTGGTTCTTACAAACCGACTTATGAAAGATAATGGGTAACACATTTTTCACCAGAGAGTTCTGCACTGACAGGGCTTTTTATTTATGAATGAAATGAGCAAACTTTAGTTTTTGATGATTTGAGCGAGAACAGTGTTCTCGCAGTAGCATTCTTCTCTGGCAGCTAGACTTAATAGGTTAACTTTTATGTTCTGAGAACACCCTTCTATACGATTAAACTGCTTGAATCCTCACCCACCACGGCGCATCCATCAAATGCCAAATAATTCCATCATTTTTCCGAGCCATAACTCCTCCCAATAAGCATCAAAATGCATTAAAGCACAATTACCAGACCTAATACATAGAGTTAAATCATGTATTTAGTGGGAGAACAAACAGCTAGAACATAGTTCTAGCAAGAGCATTTTTTATTTATTAATTAAATGACCAAACTTTAGTTTTTGATGACGTGAGCGAGAACAGTGTTCTCGCAGTAGCGTTTGAAAGCTATCAGCCTTTGCCTGAGATACCCAAACACTAGTCGGATAATACCTAACTCTGTCTTTCGTCATTCGGAGAACATCGTTCTCCGTTCAACTGATGAAGATTTAAGAAGAAATTAGCCCCCTGAGATAGACAAAAGCAGGAACAAGGTTCCTGCAAGAGCATTTTTTATGACCCTGTAAATAATTCTGTGTAACTGTCAGGGTTACATGTATTCAGTGAGTCGGTCTTCGAACATAATCATAAAGCGATTTAGAGCTTGTCGCCAGTTTCTAATCGGCATCGTCCACTTCTTGGAAGCATCTCGGATAGCCAGGTAGATCACCTTCCTAGCTGATTCATCCGTTGGAAAGAGCTTGCGCTTCTTAATCGCTTTTCTAATAACGCTGTTGAGAGATTCAATGACGTTAGTCGTGTAAATGGCTCGGCGAATATCCTCTGGGTAGTTAAACAGGGTGTTGAGGTTGTCCCAATGCGCCGTCCAAGAGCGACTGATTTGAGGATATTTACTATCCCATCGGTCAGAGAAGTGCTCTAGAGCAAGCAGAGCCTCATCTTCGGTGGCTGATTGGTAGATTTTCTTCAGGTCAGTCGTCACCGCTTTGTAGTCTTTCCAAGGGACGTACTTGACCGAGTTTCGCACCATGTGGACGATACAGAGCTGTATTTGCGTCTCTGGGAACGCAGTGTTGATAGCGTCAGGAAAGCCCTTGAGTCCGTCAACGCAAGCGATAAGGATGTCTTTTACCCCACGGTTTTGAAGCTCAGTCAGCACGTTGAGCCAGAACTTGGCACCTTCCGTTTCAGAGAGCCACATACCGAGCAGTTCTTTTTGGCCTTCCATGTTGACCCCTAACGCAAGATAGACCGCTTTGTTGATGACTTGCTTGTCTTGGCGCACCTTAACCACGATGCAATCGAGATAGACGATAGGGTAAATTTCGTCGAGAGGTCGCGACTGCCATTCAATCACTTGCTCAAGCACCGAGTCGGTTACTTTTGATATCAGCGTTGGCGAAACATCAGCATCATACATTTCCTTGAACGTTGCGACGATTTCACGTGTGGTCATGCCTTTCGCGTACAGGCTCAATATCTTGTCGTCCATGGATTGGAATCGAGTTTGGTGCTTGCGGACGAGTTGAGGTTCAAAGCTAGCTTCACGGTCGCGAGGGACGTCGATATCGACCTCTCCATCATCGGTGATGATTGACTTGGCCGAGTAGCCATTGCGGGAGTTGGAGCTGGTTCTGGATTGGTGTTTTTGATATCCAAGGTGCTCATCGAGTTCAGCGTTTAACGCTGTTTCAACGGTCACCTTGGTTAACATTTTTCGGAAGTCATCCAGGTCAGATTCTGTCTTAATTGACTTCGCCGCTTCACGAGCAAAAGCTTCGAGTGCTTTCTTATCCATATTGTCTATCCTTAGCCTTTAAGGCTTAAGTTTAGACAGTTACACAGAATTCAGGACACTCTCTTTTTTATTCGTGTAATTAATCATGCAAACAATGACTTACTTTATATTTACGAAGGTTAAGCGAGAACACTGTTCTCGCAGTAACAAGTTGCATCTATTTTTGTTCTTCTAGCCATTCCTCAATGTCCTTTCTCTGCCACCCAACAACTCTAGAACTAAGCGTAACAACAGGTGGCATTTTTCCGTCCCGACGCCAACGCCACAAAGTACTTACGCTTACCCCGATCTCTTTCGCTAACTGCTCTTGTCTTACAAACATTTTATTACCTTTATTTCTCTATTATTTAGTTGCATCTTAGATTCTCATCGCCCAACTCATAATATAGAATAAGCAACAAACCATATTGACATGATAACGAATGGACTTAGATCAAAAGCGCAATGCATTGAGAGTACAGCTAGAAACAGCAATTAATGACTTAAAAAGCCAGTCAGAATCTCAAGGTTGTAAAATTGCTCAGCGACGTCGTTCTGGCTATTTATACGCTGTTGATGCCGCTCGGAACATTGTTCTGGAAACGTGGTTTACCAAGTTACTCAGACAACATGGAACCATACTCAAAAAGTACAGCAGTTCTAATGCTATCCATCTTGCCGAGATCATCGAAAGTTACGGTGGATTAAATAAAACAATCAAACTTATCGAAGAGGTATTAGCCTTGCGGGGAGTAGGGCTGCATACTCAACAACGTATCGATTATATGGATCAAGTACTGTGGGGGTTAAAAGATTTACGTTCACTCACGCCACAGCACCAAGAGGAAGCGATACGCTGGAACAGTGTTCTTCCGTATTGCGCTTTATGCTGGCGTCTACGCAGCCGATCTCACTACTACTGCGAAAAACACCATCCCATCAAGTCCACTAAACTTTATAAACAGCAAAAATACGCAGCTATCACTGCATTGAAATATCTGCCCAACCAGAACAGTGCAGCTTACGAAAAGTACCTAGCACAACCTAACAAACAGAAAAATCTGGGACGACAACTGTATGATCTGGTCGGCGGCTATGCGCCGCATCCACGAGTATTTCTACGCCACTGTAAAGATAGCGCGAAGGCAGGAGACTGGCTCTCGCTATCAAAGAACATTGTTCAGACATGTAAAGTAAACTACCCAGCGAGCTATAAAAAAATAAATCAGATCAAGTCAGATGATTTTGGTCAATGGTCATCATGGTGTATCGCGATAGTGAGATGTTTAGATCTTAAAGAACCAAACGCGTGGAGTGATAAAGAGTGCCTAACGCTTTTCAATGAGTTGAATACTTGGACCACACTGATTGGGATCTTGCATCGCTTCGAATGTGTAGAACGAATCAATAGCATTGAAACTAAGCGTGGCCCAGACGTTGGATATGGAGCCAATCTAGAACAACACCAGTTGATCAAAGAGCTGTTAAAACAACAACTAGCCACGAATAGAAAAACTAACTTAAGCGATATCGCCAGAACGCTTGGGCTTAGCAGACAACGCGTACACCAGATCATAAAAAAAAATCAATTGCTCTCCTAAACAGCAAAGTAACTGTGCAAAAAACAATCGAATTTATTTTGCATTTTTAATTATTAAATCAAATAAAAATCATAAATATAATTACGAATAATTTAATTATTAAATTTAGCCAAGATAATTATGGCAATAA
The DNA here is from genome assembly GCF_050113655.1 of Vibrio sp. TRT 29B02. Classification (NCBI taxonomy): domain Bacteria; kingdom Pseudomonadati; phylum Pseudomonadota; class Gammaproteobacteria; order Vibrionales; family Vibrionaceae; genus Vibrio; species Vibrio sp. TRT 29B02. The sequence goes on along the minus strand of NZ_JBNJOJ010000028.1, from coordinate 21,914 downwards.
AATAGTTTTTACTTGTTGACTTTTTCATGTTATAACTATTATAACTGTTATAATTATTATAAAGTTATAATTCTAATATAACGTTAATCTATTAAAATTTGGATTCTTAAACGGAATATTCTAATTTTTAGGTCTAAATTTTAGTGCCATCATTGGCACATTCGCTGCCCACCGTGGCATTTCCTCTGCCATCCTTGACAGTTTCGCTGCCAATCTTGGCAAAACAATGTGCCAAGCAATTTTGGTTTAAAAAACTTAAGCAAACATACAGTGCATTATTTTAATAAATAAAAAGTAACACTTTGTGTTTATTATTTTCTATATATTAGATTCAAAGTAAAGAAAACATTTAATTTAAACCACACCCCAGATCAAGAGTATATTTTTGATAATATCTCAGTGGTATTGGGGAATTTTCAGAAAGTTCTTCTAATCGAACAAAGGCTGCCACTGTTCGGCAACACCTTCTATTGATTAGCCTCATTACAAAACTCTCACTGCACACATAAACCTATTGATGGCAGCATATTCAGAGCCTTCGCCTTAGAGATTCATACATACCGTTACCCACTTCACTGATAAGTCAGTATCTTTTCTGCTTTTATGCATCCTTTGGTATAGTCATGAAATGCATTTGTACTGAGCTGGCTAATCGCATGGAATCGACAATCAATAAATCAAAGCTATCTGAAACCGACATCATCACGAAATTCATTCTTCCTGCTATCAAAGGTGCGGGATGGGATGATATGTCGCAGATTCGCCAAGAAGTAAAACTACGTGATGGTAAAGTCATTGTTCGTGGTCAGGCAGCGGCGAGGAAAAAGGTAAAATCTGCAGACATCGTCCTTTACCATAAACCGAGCATGCCTCTAGCCGTTGTCGAAGCAAAAGCGAATAAGCATGAAATCGGCAAAGGTATGCAACAAGGTCTAGATTACGCCAGCTTACTTGAAGTCCCTTTTGTCTTTGCCTCAAATGGCGACGGTTTTATCTTCCACGACAAAACCAACCCAGCTCAACTCGAAACTGAAATTCGACTTGAAGACTTCCCGACACCTCAGCAACTATGGGACAAGTACTGCGTTTGGAAAGGCTACAAAACCGAGCACCTTCCAGTTATTACTCAAGATTACCATGATGATGGTAGCGGTAAGTCTCCGCGCTACTATCAGCTACAGGCGATAAACAAAACTGTGGAGGCGGTCGCAGCAGGACAAAACCGTGTACTCTTGGTTATGGCAACAGGTACGGGCAAAACTTACACTGCATTCCAGATTATTTGGCGACTGTGGAAGTCCCGAGCCAAAAAACGCATCCTATTTCTAGCAGACAGAAACGTTCTGGTCGATCAAACTAAGAGGAACGATTTCCAGCCGTTTGGCCCCGCTATGACTAAAGTCACTGGTCGAACAGTCGATCCCGCTTACGAAATCCACCTAGCTCTGTATCAAGCTCTGACTGGCCCAGAAGAGCACCAAAAAGCATACAAACAGGTCGATCCTGATTTCTTTGATCTTATTGTCGTTGACGAGTGCCATCGTGGCAGTGCCGCTGAGGACAGCGCATGGCGCGAGATTCTTGAGTATTTCGGTTCAGCGACTCAAATAGGGCTAACCGCGACACCGAAAGAAACCGATATCGTGTCTAACACCGAGTACTTTGGCGATGCCATTTATACCTACTCTCTAAAGCAAGGTATTGAAGACGGTTTCTTAGCCCCTTACAAAGTTGTGCGTGTAGATATCGATGTAGATTTACAAGGTTGGCGACCAACCAAAGGACAAGTCGATAAACATGGTGAAGTCATCGAAGACAGGATCTATAACCAGAAAGACTTCGACAGAACTATGGTCATTGATGAGCGAACAGAACTGGTTGCACAGACCATCACCAGCTACCTCAAGCGCACCGACCCGATGGCGAAGACCATTGTTTTCTGCAATGACATTGACCACGCAGAGCGTATGCGTCGAGCACTAATCAACTGCAACCCTGAGCAAGTTGCTAAGAATGAAAAATACGTAATGAAAATTACAGGTGATGATGAAATCGGCAAAGCTCAGCTTGATAACTTCATCAACCCCAAAAAGGCTTACCCTGTTATCGCGACCACCTCAGAACTCATGACAACAGGTGTCGATGCAAAAACTTGCAAACTGGTTGTTCTTGACCAGGGCATTCAGTCGATGACCAAGTTTAAGCAGATCATCGGTCGTGGTACTCGTATTGATGATCGTTACGGAAAGCTATGGTTTACCATTCTCGACTTTAAAAAAGCGACTGAACTGTTCGCTGATGAGCGCTTTGATGGTGTCCCCGAGCGAGTTAAAGAGACAAAACCAGAAGACTTCGAAACCGATGAAGGACTCGATGAGATCATCGATGGTGAGGATGAGCTTGAACAAGATGATCCATTTGAAGGGGAAGATATCGACCCTGAAAGCATCCAAGAACCAGAAGCTTCATACGACTCTAGTTCATCTCCTTCAGGTGCTAGCAATGCCGAAGATGATTGGCAGGATGAACATCGAGTTAGAAAGTTCCATATCAACGGTGTAACGGTGAAAGCCATTGCCGAACGTGTTCAATACTACGATGCCGACGGTAAACTCGTAACCGAATCGTTCAAAGACTATACCCGCAAGACGATGGCAAAACAGTTCACCTCGATGGACGACTTTGTTAAGCGCTGGCAAGATGCCGATAAAAAGCAAGCAATCATTGATGAACTGGCAGAGGAAGGCATCATCTGGGAAGCGTTAGAGCTGGAAGTCGGCAAAGATCTCGACCCATTCGACATGATTTGTCATGTTGTGTATGACCAACCAGCACTCACCAGAAAAGAACGGGCTGATAACGTCAAAAAGCGCAACTACTTCACTAAGTACGGTGAAACGGCTCAGCAGGTGTTGAACAACTTATTAGACAAGTACGCAGACGAAGGCGTTCAAGAGATTGAAAATATTCATGTACTCAAAGTTAAGCCTTTTGACGAGATGGGACGTCCTGCTGAAATCGTCAAAAAGTGCTTTGGCGGAAAAGAGCAGTATTTAGAAGCGATTTCTGAGTTGGAAGCTGAGATTTATCAATCAGCCTAATCACCATAACCCCACATTGCTACTCGGCTACCTTCAGGTAGCCGTTAACTGTATTCGCCTTTAGGTTCAAAAGTCCGCACGCTGACGAATATGCTCATGGGCAGATGAGGAAATATCGTTACCTTTGAACTGACGATTCAAGTTTTTAGCTGCAACCAAAGTCGAGCCAGAGCCAAAAAACGGATCAACAACTAGCTCCCCTTCTCTGCTACTTTGAGCGACCAGAACTTCCAAGAGACTTACTGGCTTTTCAGTTGGATACCCTCTATAGACTCGTTTATGGGTCAGTATGTCAGGTATGCTCAAATCATTGAGCTTCCTCTTACCCTTTTCAAAAAACAGTATGTATTCGTGTCGAGCACGGTAGTGGTAGCCCATACCAATGCTCACTTTGTCCCATACAATAGGTTTCCAGAATTTGAAGCCGATTTTTTCTGCTATCGGCTTAATAACAAACATCGTTTCTTGGTCACAGAAAAGGTAAAAGTGCGAGTGGTTCTTAAGCACACGATAGACCTCACTGAGTAACGCTTCGAATCTATCGTTAGGAAAAATATCAAACCATTGATTACTTGACGCCTTGCTAACCTTAAGCCGAGTTGTTGTGCCAATTTTTCGGTGTTTTTCTAAAGACTCATAGGGAGGGTCGGTGATTAATAGATCAACGCTCGCAGCATCGAGCGTTGACAGCCATGTAACAGCATCATCTTGAAATAAGTTCATCAGAGTTCTATTCAACAAGACTACTGCATGCTTTCCCATTCATATAGGCTTGAGATTGCACTCCTTTATCCAGGCGACGACAATCTATACAGTAGCTTTGATATCCTTCAGGGTTTCGAGCGGTCACTCTAGCAGGTGTTTTACCAAAGGACGATGGATATGGATGAAAAACGTGCTCTCCTCCATTTGCATCAGAACAATGAGGACAAGACTTAAATTTTTGGCCTGTATGGGGATCTCTTTTGTGTATCATCCCTACGTTCAAACGTTTGTTACAACAACGGCATGCCATGCAAAGCTCCTCTTTAGCATCATAGACAACTTATGATACTCACTGCTTATAAATCAAACAGTGAGGAAAGCAACAAAGTTCATCTTAGCTTGTCACCTTCTAATCCTTACAAATGAGCATTCTTTTGGTTTCCTCGATAGAGATGAGACCCCAATCTAAATTCTCATTCATTACGATTAGTCGTGTATCAGGCAAAACGCTCATTGCTTCATCTATAGCCAACTTTAATGAGTCGAAGTCGAGACTCATTGCTCGGAGATCTGTCCTCTCTTTCCCGACAACATCATACCAATGCCCCTTGTACATCCTGCGCCCCTCTTAATAACGATAATTTATTAGTAAAAGTCAGAAAAAATAATTCTACGTCAAACGCATCCGTCTTTAACGGCTCTTATCTTCATCCAGCCAACTGGATATCTCTGCTAACCCTGCAAGCGAATCCTCATTCAAGCATCTATGGTTAACGTATTTTGGAACCACGACATCCAACCCCAATGCAACAAAATCTGGGTGCTCCGAAATGACTTTTACGTACTGTTCAAGCCGACTCTCTGGAGTAGAGTCCCTTTGTAAATGCTTCTTAAGAGCTTCTCTGAACTTACGAATTTCGTCAGGGGAAGCATCTTCTATGTCTTCATATTCAGAACACTGAAGTTCTTCGTAAAGAACATCGGCCAGTTGCTTGTGGCTCCAGCCTAAAGCATCCAACATGGTTCGAATTTGCTGTTGTTTTTGGGCTGTCCCCATTTGTCCCTACCCTACTAGTTACTATGCAATTGTCTCAGCGGAGACAATCATTCATATAAACAAAAAGGAAAATATTATGTCTAAAAACAAAGCACCAATGACCACAGAAGCCGCTGCTCGTATTCAATCACATGAAGCGAAGAATAATGGCGGAAAAGTCGAAAAAGGCTCCTTTACAGGCCGCGCTCAACGCGCTGCTGACCACAACCAAAAACAAGGTAAGTAAGGAGTAACCATCATGGCAAAACCAAGTTCTGCACCAAAGACTGCGCCAAAAGGTAATCCAAACTACCCAAGCACAACTGGCAAGCCTTCAGGCAAAGGTCGTGGCAACACACCTAAACGCTAAGCATATTAGATATAAATGAGGCAGTCTAGCTGCCTCATTTTTCTATTATGAACAACTTCTTGCATTCAGCTTGAAGTTACTCAAAAACAAGTTTTGATCAGATTTGTAATCGGAATACGGCACAGACTTTTCCGTTTGTGCAAGAGCGCATAAACACGTTTCTCGCTTATTCGCATACCTACTTATCGACACCATGTTTTTTGATGAATTAACGCAGGTATCAACGATGGCATACTCTACTTCGAGTGGGTAACGCTCTTCATCTAAAGCTGAGTTAACCTTGTATCCGCCGATAGCCCCGACGAGCAAAGCGGTACTCGCGGATATAAGTTTACGTTTGCTGAACTTGAAACCTTTAAAGTTCTTCTTACACTCTTTACACGCAATGTTTTCGGCAAATTCGATATCATTATCGGTCTGACAATGGGGGCATTCTATTTTCATGAAACCTAGACAACCTACTGTTTAATTTATTCATTTAATATTCATTTGATTATTATTTATTGAGCCACAAATAACCACCATTTTGCATATGCACTAATTCACGTTTTTCATGTCAATTCTGCTATAATCTCCCCCAGTTTTTTCAGTCAGTTAGTAGTAGAACTCCATGTCAATCAGTTCAGTTATCAAGTCTATTCAAGACATCATGCGTAAAGATGCGGGTGTTGATGGTGACGCGCAGCGTCTAGGCCAAATGTCGTGGCTTTTATTCCTTAAAGTGTTTGATGCTCAAGAGGAAGAGCTAGAGTTCGAGTTAGATGATTACCGCGAACCCATCCCAGCCAAGTACCTATGGCGCAACTGGGCGGCAGATAACCAAGGCATTACAGGTGATGAGCTGCTGGAGTTCATCAATGATGACCTATTCCCGACGTTAAAAAACCTAACCGCACCGAAAGACACCAACCCACGCGGTTTTGTGGTGAAAGAAGCTTTTAGTGATGCTTTCAACTACATGAAAAATGGCACACTGCTGCGCCAAGTGATTAACAAGCTCAACGAAATCGACTTTACTGACTCTAAAGAACGTCACCTGTTTGGTGATATCTACGAACAAATCCTACGCGACCTACAAAGCGCAGGTAATGCAGGTGAGTTCTATACCCCTCGCGCAGTGACTCGCTTTATCGTCAATCGTCTTGATCCTAAACTGGGTGAGCAGATTATGGATCCCGCCTGCGGCACGGGTGGATTCCTGGCTTGCTCGTTCGATCACGTTAAAGAGAACTACGTGACAAGCGCAGCCGACCACCAAACGCTGCAAAAGCAAATCCATGGTGTAGAGAAGAAACAACTGCCACATTTGCTGTGTATCACCAATATGATGCTCCACGGCATCGAAGTCCCTGTGCAGATCAAGCACGGCAACACGCTTAACAAGCCGCTTTCAAACTGGGACAGCAATATCAATGTGATTGCGACTAACCCACCGTTTGGCGGCACAGAAGAAGACGGGATTGAAAAGAACTTCCCTGCCGAAATGCAAACCCGCGAAACCGCCGATTTGTTCTTACAGCTTATTGTCGAAGTATTGGATAAAGATGGTCGCGCTGGTGTGGTGTTACCTGATGGCACCTTGTTTGGTGAAGGCGTAAAAACCAAAATCAAAAAGATGCTGACGGAAGAGTGTAACCTGCACACGATTGTTCGCTTACCTAATGGCGTGTTCAACCCATACACGGGCATTAAGACCAACATTCTGTTCTTTACCAAAGGCCAGCCGACCAAACAAGTGTGGTTCTATGAGCACCCTTACCCAGAAGGCGTGAAGAACTACAGCAAAACCAAACCGATGAAGTTTGAGGAGTTCCAGCAAGAGATCGATTGGTGGGGTAACGAGGACGATGGATTCGCTAGCCGCATCGAGACCAAGCAAGCTTGGAAAGTGTCGATTGAAGATATTATCGAGCGCAATTTCAACCTTGATATTAAAAACCCGTATCAGGACGAAGTAGTCAGCCATGATCCTGAAGAGTTACTGGCGAGCTATCAGCAACAACAGCAAGAAATTAAGGCACTACGTGACCAACTGAAAGGCATTCTCGGTGATGCGCTTAGCTCTACCATTCAAGGTAAAAAGCAAGGTGGAGAGCAATAATGGCAGTCGAAAACCTAATTACCGAACATATTGATATTTGGACTTCCGCAGTGAAGATCAGATCGACCTCTGGTCGCGGTAGCAGCAAGAAACTAGAGCTTTACGGTGTTAAGAAGCTGCGTGAGCTGATTTTAGAGTTAGCGGTGCGTGGAAAGCTTGTTCCTCAAGATCCTAATGATGAGCCAGCTTCATTGTTGCTTGAGCGTATTGCTGCTGAAAAAGCGCAGTTGGTGAAAGAAAAGAAGATTAAGAAACAAAAAGCTCTTCCTGAAGTTACTGAACAAGAAGCTCCATTTAATGTTCCAAAGGGTTGGGAATGGACGAGGCTAGGCAACTTAAGTAGTGATATTCACTATGGGTATACAGCTTCAGCAAAACCCAATTCGGAAGGAGTCAGACTGCTTAGAATTACTGACATTCAGAATGATAAGGTGAACTGGGGGACAGTCCCAGCTTGTGATATTACTGAAGAAAAAGCTAAATCTTACTTACTTGAAAATGATGATATTTTAATTGCTAGGACAGGTGGGACTATAGGCAAGTCATATCTTGTTGAAAATATCGACTTACAAGCCGTCTTTGCATCATATTTGATACGTGTAAAAAGAGTTCAAGCAGTCTATGCACCGTTTACTAAGGTATTTTTAGGAAGCCAGTTATACTGGAAGCAACTGATTGAAAACTCTGCTGGAACAGGACAACCTAATGTAAACGCGACGGCGTTAAAGCAGTTGTTATTTATCGTACCACCATTCAATCAGCAGAAACGCATCGTCGCCAAAGTCGATGAGCTAATGGCGCTTTGCGACCAGCTTGAGCAGCAAACTGAAGCCAGTATTGAAGCGCATCAAGTGCTGGTAACAACATTGTTGGACACACTCACCAACTCTGCCGATGCTGACGAGTTGATGCAAAACTGGGCGCGAATCAGTGAGCATTTCGATACCTTATTCACTACTGAAGAGAGTATCGACCAGCTTAAGCAAACCATCCTACAGCTTGCCGTGATGGGTAAGCTAGTTCCACAAGATCCAAGCGATGAACCTGCTGCTGAGTTACTGAAAAGAATAGCGGAAGAAAAAGCACAGTTAGTTAAAGAGAAGAAGATCAAGAAGCAAAAAGCGCTGCCACCGATTGCTGAAGATGAAAAGCCGTTTGAACTGCCTAGTGGGTGGGAGTGGTGTCACTTGAACTCATTAATTAGTGAAATGGATGCTGGTTGGAGTCCAGCTTGTCCACCAGAGGCATCTCCAAACCACGAAACTTGGGGTGTACTTAAAACAACTGCCGTTCAGAGTATGGAGTATAGAGAATATGAAAATAAAGTTCTCAGCCCCTCCAAGGAACCTCGACCTCAATATGAGGTAAAGAATGGAGATATTTTGATTACTAGAGCAGGCCCCAAAAACAGAGTAGGAGTATCTTGCTTGGTTCAAACCACAAGGCCTAAGCTTATGATCTCAGATAAAATTATTCGCTTTCACCTAATAGAACTTGGGATGTCTAACAACTTCGTTTCGCTGTGTCTAAACGCGGGGGCTACTTCAGAGTATCTGGAATCAGCTAAATCTGGCATGGCAGAAAGTCAAATGAACATATCTCAAGACAAGTTGAAAATGGCACCAATCCCACTCCCCCCTATTAGAGAACAAACTCTGATTGTGAAGAAAGTAGAGGAGCTAATTGATCTATGCGATAAGCTCAAATTTTCTTTAGAAAAAGGAAAGCATGCACATTTCCAATTTACTGATAGTGTGATTGAACAAGCGGTGTAACTATGAGCCTGTACAATATCTCCAATAAAAACCTCACCGCACTGACACCGACCACTTTTGCAGCCGAAGGGCTGCAAGAACGGCACGATTTACAAGAAGCGCTGAAAAGCTGTATTGATGCCATCGCACCTGATTGTTTGGTGATATCAGAAGAGTTTTCTGACTGGGAAGATAGCCGTCGCCGTATAGACCTGTTAGCCATCGACAAGAATGCCAACTTAGTCGTTATCGAGCTTAAGCGGGATGAAATAGGTGCGCATATGGAGCTGCAAGCGCTACGCTATGCCGCAATGATCTCTACCATGACGTTCGACAAAGCGTGTGACTACTATGCCCAGTACTTGAAGAAAGAAGGTCAAGAGATTGATGCCCGCGAAGCCATTCTGGAGTTTGTCGATCTCGATGAAAACAGCTTGGATGACTTTGGTAACGATGTTCGAATCGTTTTAGCCTCAGCAGACTTCGGTAAAGAACTCACCACTTCTGTCTTATGGCTGCGTGATAAAGGTATCGATATCAGTTGTGTACGCCTCACGCCCTACCGCTACAAAGAAGATGTACTGATCAATGCCGAACAGATCATCCCTGTACCCGAGGTAGAAGAGTACCAAGTGAAGTTCCGCGAGAAGCGTGCCGAGCAGCGCACAAGCGTTCAAAAAGGCGAAAAAGATTACTCGGAGTACCGCTATAGCGGTCATACCTATAAAAAGCGTCACCTCGCGCTAGCGTTAGTCACGGACTGGATCGAGAAGCATCAGCCACAAAGCCTGAATGATGTACTCAACGCATTTAACGAACCAGTAAGACGACGCATTGCCATCCTAGCGGATAATATCCCTCAAGGTAGAATTCGCCGCTTCCACAGCGATGAGGACGCGCTGATTACGCTGCCTAACGACGAGGTGATAGCCATCACCAACCAGTGGAGCCTAAGCAATATCACTCGATTGATTCACTTTGCAGAGCAAAGTGGCATGGTTGTAGAGAAAGCAGACTGATTCAACTACCCAAAGTCGCAAGTAACAAGCTTTGAGTAGAACATCGTTCTCCTCGAAGCATTTTTTATTTATTTAATCAAATACTAAATCTTTAGGTTTTGATGATTTGAGCGAGAACAGTGTTCTCGCAGTATCAATAGCCAGCTCACCAATCCCCTGTTACGCAACTCGTTACTCAGAGAACATTGTTCTCTGTTATGAGAACCAGCTTAACTTTAAGTTGGCGTTGTCACTGACTATTACTCGCTTACATTCATCTACTTTTATTTTGGATACTGTTTGCTCGCTAATTGATACACGACCATAAGCAAATGTCCGTCCCTCACTCCCAACTGACCACACCTTTTGGTGTCACAATTGATATCATTAACCAATTTGGTGTCAGAAAATGGATGTTTTTTGATACTACCAATATGTTTACATCTCGCTAAATTTGACTACTTAAGTCAAGAATTTAGGCAAACCACCTTTGCCTAAAGAAAATCTAGAAAATAAACTTAACCCCATAGATAATAACCATGACTCTAAAGTTATTTCCATATAACTAAAAACAAATTAATTATAAAAACACTTTGACATTAAAATCCAACATGAAAAACTAAACTTTATTTATTTAATTTTTCATGTTATAACTATTATAACCGTTATAACTATTATAAAGTTATAATTCTAATATAAGGTTAGCTTTTACAAAAATGAAGGTTAAACTCAAATAAGTCTAAATTATTGCAAAAATTCTTCTGCCACTACTGGCACTTTCAACGCCAGTAGTGGCACATTGATTGCCAGTCTTGGCAAATTCTCTTGCCACGAGCTTTGATGACGGAATTTCTAAGGCTTTCATCATTTGTCTGATAAAAGTCCACTGGCTTTAGAGTTGTGCAAAAAAAGAACAGCATTAGAATACGTTGAATGTCTCATTTTTTCTTGACTTATAGCGGTTGCAGCCATATAAGCCTGGCACTCGGCATTCTTTCTTTTCTTTAATATCTTTTCTTTTCAAACGAACTTTTGGAACATTGTTCTTTTCATCTAAATTAATAGAATTTGCTCTGCGTAATGCTTCTTCATCTGAAATTTCATTGTAGAACACTTTAAAATCATTGACCTTAGTTTCACGTTCTTCTCTTACGGATAGATAACTCATCTCACGATTACGTTTAGAATAAACTAGAACTTTAGACATATCGACAACCCTCTTGATATATATGGATAAATTCAATGACCATTATATTTATCAAGTAATATTCTCTTTGTAAAGGACCTTTTGATACTATTTAAAAATCACTTTAACATTTAATTATTAAATAAAAACCGTTTGATTTTTTAATTATTAAATTAGAGAAACAATAATTAGTTTAACTCCTACCAAAAATGAAAATGATCGGACTCTAGGCTATTAGTGTTGCGATTCTCCTCCTCAAAGAATCATATTTATCATCATAGATTCCGAGTTAGGATCCTAACCGAGAATAAAGAACAGTTTCTGACTATTGGTGACGCTATTCCCCCTCCTCAAAGAACCATATTCATCCCCATAAGTTCCGAGTTAGGTTCCTAACCGAGAATAGAGAACAGATTCTGACTATTGGTGACGCTATCCCCCCTTAACGCAACCATATTCATATCCATAAATTCCGAGTTAGGATCCTAACCGAGAATGAACATCGCATCTGACGATTAGTGCTGCCATTTCCTCACCTCAAAGCAACCAAAATCATCCCCATAAGTTCCGAGTTAGGATCCTAACCGAGAATAGAGAACAGATTCTGACTATTGGTGACGCTATTCCCCCTCCTCAAAGAACCATATTCATCATAGATTCAGAGTTAAGATCCTAACTCTGACAAATAAGTCAGGAATCACTAGGGTATCAGCGACTACCGATGCTTTAACTTCAATCACAAGTGGACAAAAATATATGTCATACTTACTTTTTGTGACTACTTATGAGCATTGACGTGAAGATTGAGACTGCATTAGAACGACTGCATAAGTTTGATAGAAAAGGCATACATGTTTATCGAAAGAGTGATCTCAGGAGATTATTTTTTGATGATTCACTTACAGCATTCCAGCAAAGCTTGCTGCGTTTAGTAAAAGCAGGAGTACTAGAGAGGGTGTGCAATGGTGTTTATGTATTCTCATACAGCCGTCATAGAGGTGGTTATACTATTGAATATATTGCTAAATGCTTGCGACGGGGAGAGTATAATTACATCTCTCTAGAATCGGCACTCTCAGAATACAGTGTCATTTCTCAAGTAATGACCGACAGAATTACTATCATGACAACGGGGCGTAAAGGGGAGTTTAGAACCTCCTACGGCGTTATCGAGTTCACACATACGAAACGTGATGATATTGACATTATCAGCAATACCATATCTTCAGATCGGCCTCTTCGGATTGCGAAGAAAGAAACAGCACTTCGTGATCTAAAAAGAGTTGGAAGAAACACACACTTAATTGTGACGGATCACGATTAGGCAGTTTGCATTAGATAATAGACATTGACTTACACTCGCACAGCTCACTTCCACCACTGTTGGCGAAAAATTCGAACAAGTCTACTTGACCTGTCTACTACTCTACAGTTCATACTATCCCAATACTAAGAACACTTGGGTCAAATCGCACATGTATTTGATTTCTGAACTGGCGGCGAAGGCGGGTATCTCTCGCACCACCTTACTCTATTACGAGAAGTTAGGGCTGATTAACGGTCAGCGTCTTGACAATGGATATCGCTATTACAGCGAAAACGATTTGCAGCGACTGTTATTGATTCAGCAACTTCAAAGCGCAGGACTCTCATTGAAAGAGTGCGAACAATGCTTGGACGCGAAGCTAAGTAGAAGCTTATTGGAAAATCGGCTGACGCAACTCAACCATGAAATTGATAAAAAAATCCACGCTCGTGAGTTGCTACTGGCGTTACTTGGGGAACGTCCACAAAGAGAGTTACACCATTCCCTGAGTCAAAGTGCGCCTAGCGCTTACTTAAACTGGTTAAGTACGCAGGGTTACAGTGAAAAAGAAGCGCTCCGATTAAAGTGGCTATCAAAAGATATGAACGAACACGAGAGTTACATGAAAGACTTTATGACGGTCTTTGCAACATTAGAAAGATGGGGGCCAGGGAGTCACAAGGACTCTTTAAAAGCGATTTCATTAATGTCTCCTCAGACAATGACCGATATTTTAGACATTGGTTGCGGCACTGGCACCTCAACATTACTGCTAGCCGATAACAGTACCGCGCACATTACCGCCGTGGATAATGAGCCTATTGCCATCGAACAGCTCAATAAAAAAATCCAAAATGCACAGTTACATGAGCGGATTTCTCCTGTTTGTGCCTCCATGACGGAACTGCCATTTCAGGCAAAGAGTTTTGATGCCATTTGGGCGGAAGGCTGCGTCTACATTATGGGAATGGAGAACGCACTAAAACAATGGAAGCCTCTGTTGAAAGACAATGGCTTCTTGATGGTGAGTGATTTGGTTTGGCTCACTGACTCTCCCGACGAAGAGACAAAACAGTTTTGGCTGGCAGACTACCCAGATATTCAATCGATACCTAAACGGCTCGCACTGCTCAAAAAGCATGGCTACGAAATGATCGAACACTTCTCATTAGGCGTCGATGCATGGCAAAACTACTGGCAACCTCTGCAAGACCGAGTTGAGGAATTACAAGCTGCTATGCCTGCGTCCCAAGTGTTATTAGACATTAACAAAGAGATTTCGATTTACGAGCGCAGTGCTGCAAAAGATTTTACCTATCAGTACTTTATTTTAAAAATTGCAAACTAGAGATAGATATATGAAATACGCTTTGTACAAACAAGAACAATCTCAAGAAATCATTACACTGTTCAATAACACATTTTCGGATTCAGAGGGTAAAGAAGAAGGTGCATTAATTGCGAAACTCGTGGAAGACTTTCTCACTTTACCAACCAAAGATGAGGATCTTTATGTGTTTATTGCTCAAGATGAAAGTGAACGCATTGTCGGTAGCATCATTTTCTCTCGCCTATCGTTTCCAAATGGTGAAAACATATTCCTTTTAGCCCCCGTGGCCGTTGCAACAGAGTGTCATGGGCAAGGTGTAGGTCAAGGATTGATCAAATTTGGGTTAGCGACACTGAAAGAAAAAGGCGTCACCGTTGCCATTACTTACGGGGATATCCACTTTTACTCAAAAACAGGATTCGCTCCAATCAGTCAGGACGTAATTCAAGCTCCGCTAGACTTGTCCTACCCTGAAGGTTGGATTGCACAATCTTTAGTCGGTGAAGTAATCCCAAACGTTGTGGGCAAACCAACATGCTTACCCGCTATCGACAATCCATATTATTGGTAGTTAATTGGCGTGAAAATTCCTTCGTTTCTGAATTTAGATGGCTATGCTTAAACGCTATTTTCTAAGCGGCGCTCTTACCATGCTCACCTAGTCACAACGGACATACCGTGTATGTTCTAAGCAATTATTCTTTGATAACCTTTAGAAACCACTGACAAATTTGAGGGCTATGATGAAAGTAAGAAAAGCCGTTTTAGATGACTTACCCTACCTTGTTAACTTCACTGCTGAAGAAGCAAGAGAGGCTGAGGGGAGTATTAAGATCCCAGAAACACTTGAAAAGGGCATTCTGGTCGCGCTTCGTGAGCCTTCAATTGCTACCTATTGGGTTTTAGTTGATGAGAACAACACTCCCGTAGGGAGTGTCTCTGCGGTTCGCGAGTGGAGCGACTGGAACGCTGGTTATTACTGGTGGATTCAAAGCATGTTCTTATCAAAATCCCAGCGAGGCAAGGGTCGTATGTCATTGCTTTTGGATGCGGTAAAAAATGAAATGAAAGAACAAAAAGGCTTAGAGCTACGCCTATATGTTCACAAAGACAACCGCACGGCTATTAAAGCTTATCAAAATGCTCATTTTTCAAAGTCCGATTATGAAATCATGACGTCAAGCAATTAAGTGAATATAACATATCCACTTTTTCTTTCAGAACAGCGTTGTATACACTAGGGTTTTACTATTTCGTTCTGAGAGGGAGACTAATGAAAGCTCGCATTGGGGTTGCAGAACTGTCACGAAAAATCGACGCCTTATCATCAAAAGGATTTATCCAGTTCGGGGAAAAAGGCAGTACTTGCTGTCCTATTGCTGTATTTACTGACTTTGAGATTATTCTCGGCAAAGAATTAGAGAATACACTGCAAGAAGGCTATCTTGCATGATACCCACCACTCGTTGCTGCGGCGCATGCCGCTTACATAACACATCTTAACTTTTAACAATAAAAATAAATAATTTCAAATGGTTAATAGCAACTAAGATTTAGACACTAAAAGTTAGTGTCTAAATCTTAGTGCCGAAAAATCAAACAAAGCGGCCAATCATTGTCCTCCATAGAAGTTTCACTTTAAGCTACTGATGTTAAAGCGCTTAGCGTATGTGCTCACTTCTCTAATCTAAAAAATCCCTGTACCATGGGGCAGTCAATCAACTTTAAGGCCATGATAGTTTGAAGTTTTACGTTGTTTCCGATCTGCATCTCGACATTCACGGAATACGCCGTGATTTCTGGTATAGCTTCGATAACGAAGCCACTTTAGTCGTTGCAGGTGACACAGCGAACGGCCTCTCATGCATGGCGTATGTAACAAATGTACTTTGTCGCCACTTTAAGACTGTGATAATGATTGCAGGAAACCATGAATGGTATAGCAATAAGAGTAAATCCTACCGCCATAGAAGTACGCCCGTTGGGTGCAAATCTAGTGCAAACTCTGACGTTCTCAAAGATTCTAGGAGTTCCGTACTATCCAAGCTTAAGGCTCATAGTGATACAACTGAAAACCTGTTCTTTTTGAATAATGAGTCAATAAATTTAGATGGATGTAGTATTTATGGAGGAACTCTTTGGTTTCCTATCCACACATACTCGTCTGCGCTGATTGATGTGTACTCAGAACTGATGAATGATACAAAGTACATCAGCCATCAAATGATTGAAGAGCAGCACAAAGCATTCATTAACAACTTTCCAGAGAAAGTTGATATAGCAATATCTCACCACCTTCCATCTAAAGAAGCTTTTGCTTTCGAGCAAAATGCCAGCAGCGATTATGCTCCGTATTATCATGCAGGGTTGAGTAATGAGTTGATCTCAAGAGCTAGGTATTGGGTGGCAGGGCATCAACATGATGCTGTAGAGAAAGTGATCGCTGACGGTAGTACCACATTCATTTCTAACCCCAAGGGTTCTGTCAGCTTATTAACTAGTGGATTACTTACTAATAAAGCTTATTACCTATAAGAGCTAGACAGCAAGAAACTTCGGCATCTGAAAGTCCGTTAGGGCTTTCTCGCTGCGATAATTGATCACCTTGCCAAGCAACCAATCAGAAATGATGCATAGATTCATCACCTCCCTTCACAATCCCAACACTATCATTCGCACAAATACACACACAACACTTTTACACGCATAAAAGTGTTATTTAATACATTTTTATGCGCATTTAAATGTTAATGCTTGCATTTTATTGCGCATTTTTATGTAATAAACAATCGACCAGATAAGCACTTTAACTGAGGTGGCTAGATGAAACGAACACTACTTGAAAACCTACTCACCTGGAAAGACAAGCCGACAAGGAAGCCTTTGCTGATTGACGGTGCTAGACAAACTGGTAAAACATTCCTATTGCAGGAACTATTAGGAAGTACATTCGAAAATGTCCTAAGAATCGATTTTCTAGAAAGCCCTGAGTTAATGGAAGCCTTTTCAGGCTCTCTAAACCCTGATGACATCATCACCAACATTGAACTCTTAACAGGAGAAATCTTCGAACCATCGACAGATCTCCTTATTTTAGATGAAATTGGTGAATGTCCAAGAGCGGTCACCTCTCTTAAGTACTTTGCAGAAAAGGCTCCCAAAGCTTATGTTGCGGCCAGTGGTTCAAATATCGGATTGCTCACGTCCTTTCCCGTTGGAAAAGTTGAGCAGCACAACTTAAGGCCACTGACTTTCAGGGAATTCTTGTGGGCATCTGAAGAAAAAGCACTGCAAAAAGCGTTTGACCAAAAGCTGAACTCTTCAGCGGCTCATACAAAATTAATCGAACTACTGACCGATTATTATTTTGTTGGCGGCATGCCTGAAGCCGTAAACTCATGGTTCGAAAACTCAGGACTCAGTATTATTGAACGCATTGAAGCCGTATCTGAAGTCCATAGGAACTTAATTGAGGGCTACATGCGTGATTTCGGAAAGTACTCTGGAAAAGTGGACGCACAGCTAATCGAATCTGTATTTCGAAGCATTCCCGCTCAACTATCTTCGGTATTCGACGACTCCGTTAAACGGTTTAAATTCAAGGGAGTTCACGAGCGCAAGTCTCGCTATACTGAATATGAAAGTGCAATCACATGGCTTCACAAGTGTCGGCTTGCTTTAAAAAATCATCCTATTGAAGGGCAGCCTCGTTCTCCTTTAGCTGCTTATCAAAAGGAAAATACGGTTAAACTATTTCTCTTTGATGTCGGGCTATTGAACCATATGCTCGGCACTGGTTACCGTGAAATCAAACAGCAAGGCTATGAATACAAGGGATATGTCGCCGAAAACTATGTTCAACAGGAAATCGCTGCGCTAGGTATTGAACCAAGCTTCTCTTGGGGAGACGCAAGAGCAGAGATAGAGTTCATTATCGCTGATGACCTAGGTCGAATCGTACCTATAGAAGTAAAAAGCGGTAAGCGAACCCGTGCGAAATCATTGCAATCCTACATCGAGAAATGCAAGCCCCACAAGACAATCAAACTTACAGGTACTCAAGGCTCTCCAGCAACAGAGAAAGAGCACATCGTGATGCCGCTTTACTACACCGAATACTTACTTGATCACCTGAATGATCTAGACAAGAACTAGGTAGTAACAAAATTAACAGAAAGCCCCAATGGGGCTTTCAAAAACAATCTTTATTTAAGATTAGCTCTTAGCGACTGAGTACTTTTAATGTCTGGGAAAGGTAACGTTTCAGCGGAAGGTACAACTGACAACGCTGGTGGAACATATCCAATCAACTCTTTCAATTTACTGCTCCAGGTTTCAAGCCCACCTAACTTATCGTCAAAATAGTCATAGCGATCATAGTGACGTGTACTTACATCTTGTAAGGCGTGATTTTGAATACGATCCCTGACTTCTTTGCTGATTCGGCATGCCCCCATCAAAGTTTTACACGTTCGACGCAAATCCTTAGGCACAAACTTATCGAACCCCACGGCATCGCGATAACGAGTCACTGCACGACAAATTGAGCTAGTCCTCATGGGTTCTTCTGCATCTTTAGGATTTGGAAAAACATATCGTCCACCACCAGAAAGCTCATATTGTTTCTGAAGTATTTCAAAAGCCAATCCGTTCAACGGTACGATATGATCTTTTTTGTTCTTGGAACGTTCTTTGGTAATGCAGACAAATCTTTCTTCCCAATCAACATTCCACCATTCAAGTGTAATCACCTCATACGGTCGTTGCCCCCCTAGATAGATGCACAGTTGAAGTAAGTGCCTCAAATCTTGTCCGATGGGTACAAGATCATAGTTTTCACGAAGATCTTTTAGCAGACGCCGTAACTCTCGCCATTCTAAGAACCTTTCACCAATGCGCTCTCCGTCTTTTTGCTTAGGAATTGGTGCTACTGGATTGTATTTTATGCCAAATTTCGACTCTAAAGAGAAATAGCGAGGATCGTTATCAAAGCGCATCCCATGGTTAAACGCCGCCATCACATAGCTACGTACTCGGTTACTTTGGGTGATAGCTCCGCGCTGGATCATCTTACTAATAACGTATTTAATATCATCAGTCGTTACATCACACGCTTTGGTGTTTCTGTCTATATATGGATAGAATTCTCGTACCAGCGCATTTCGCACGTCTTCATACGTTCTCTTTCCATCTATTTTCATGCGCTCCGTATAGCTATGAAATAGCTCATCAATGGTTCCTAAGCTTTTACTCTCTGCATCAATTTTTTTCTGCTCGCTCTCTTGTTGTTCAAGATGCAATTTAGGATCTTTTCCGCCGAGCAACAGTTGTGAGAAGACCTGGGCTTTCTCGCGAGCTTCTGTAAGAGTCATACTGCCAGCACGTGTACTGAATAAACCGATTGAGATAAATTTTTCTTTCTGTTGCTGGTAGTAGCGAAACACGAACTGCTTTTTCCCACTAGTGAAAATTTTAACTCCCAAACGCCCTGTACCTCGTTGACCTGATTGATCCCAGAGATAATAGGAATTTTTACTACTGGTCGCGGATTGAATTTTAGTAACAGTTAACATTCTGATTTTCTCTTGTCTTTTTTGGCGAAGTTAACTTTCTAGGCCAATAGACATAACCTAAAAGCAGCCAAAAATGATATTGACAGATTTCCTGCCTAAGCAAAGCTAGGTCAGGTAATGGGTCAGACAAGAGAAAAGTGACATGAAAATCAATGCAAACTAACGCAACAAAGACAAACAGATAAACATTTGAATTTAATAGAAATTACCAAGCATTGCATACTCGTAAAAATGAACTTGGTAGGACTCATAATCGATTGGTCCCCAGTTCAAGTCTGGGAGGGGCCACCAAATTCTAGAAGGTTAGTAAGCCTAGTGTTTACTAACCTTTTTTTGTACCTGACGATTTTGGGTCAGGTAAGCCCCGATCACGCACTCTTCTCTGTTTTCTCCGAATACTACGCTGTTGCCAAATGTGTCCTTCTGGCTGATAAAACTCTCTCATAGAGAACAAAGAGAGGTATAAAACTCGCAAACCAACCATAAGTAACTTAAATTGCACTTATAGATAATTTCTTATACAGCCAATACAAAAGTGAGTTATAGTGAACTTATATATTAAGACGAACCCAATAGTGACAAAAGTACATTAAAAGGCACTTATGAAAAAAGGTAAGATGGTAAAGGCACAACCTATGCCTGATTTGAATACCGAGTTCAGTATGGAAACGCTGGGGAGCGCCATTCGCTCAAAGCGTACCGATAGAGGCTGGCGTATTGATGATCTCGCTTCAAAAGCCAACTTATCTCGTAGAACCGTCATGAAGGTAGAAAAAGGCGATACCAGTGTCACCTTTGCCAATGTACTCGTCCTCATGGACATCTTAGAGCTATCGCTACGCCTTATCGATTTAAACCTATTTGTTCGTCCACATAGCCAAATAACCTCCCAAGCTGAAAACTGCGTGAGAAGCAGTGAGGACGGTTGGTATGAGTAAGTTACAACAGTTAGACGTGTTTATCGGTACGAATACCAAAATTGGTCGTTTGATTCTTCCTGTCGGAACAGAGACAGAATTCTCATTCATCTATGAAGATGAATGGAAACACACTGGTTTCCCGATTTCGCCACACATCCCTTTCGATGTTCAGGCTTCGCCACGTAGTATCGAGAACTACCTCAGAAATCTCCTTCCTGAAGGAGAAGCCTTTGAGGAGATGATACAAAACACCACTATCTCCAAAAACAACACGTTCGGGCTGATTCGTAAGCTTGGTGCGGAAACATCTGGCGCACTATCTTTTCGAGTTCCAAGCTCGGAACTTGGGGGAACCAGTTTTAGATCTGTTCCTGATGATGAACTAATAGAACGACTAGAGCGAAATCTAGCGCCATTAGTGTATTGGGACGGTAAGGTTCGCCTTTCGGTTGCTGGTGTTCAAAACAAGTTAAACTTACTTAAGCGCGGTGATGAATGGGGGTTTGGTGAAGGCAAATTAAGTTCGAACTACATTCTGAAGTTTGAAAGCGGTAGAGCACCGTGTATTGCTGTTAATGAGTTCTTTTGCATGACATTAGCCAAGCTAGCAGGTTTGGACGTCGCTAATGTTGAGTTAACTCGCATTGGGAAGACTAGGACACTGATCATAGAGCGGTTCGATCGTGCCTATATCGAGGCTCGTGATGTCGTTCAACGAAGACATGTGATTGATGGCTGTCAGGCAACTGACTTACCTCCAGGTTACAAATACGAGCGTCAGAATGGGGATGAAGGCGATGGCGTATATATGCGTGATGGCGTTTCTTTCCCACGCCTACTGAGCGTCAAAACCATAGACACGGTCATCACTAACCTAAAGCTCACTCAATGGATGTTCTTTAATCTAGCAACGCTAAACTACGATGCTCATGGTAAAAATATTAGCTTCTTCGTCACCCCTAAAGGCCTTGAACTGACCCCTTTTTATGATTTAGTCAACATAGAAGCTATCGCTCAAGAGGGAGCAAAACGCAACTCACAAAGCGGTAAATTGTCTGCTGATGAGGGGCGTGCCGCCAGTATCCCTCAATATTTTGCAATGTCGATTGGGGATTGGGAAAGCGAAGACTTTCAAAATCCGCCGAAAGGTAACTTCAAACGTCCTATCACCAGCTATGATCTAGCTGAATTCGGCGCTCTGCTGGGTTATTCAGGCCCCAAAATGGCTTCCATAATGGTAGAAACCGTTAGTGTTATAAAAAATGCCCTGAAGAAAGCGATTGATCTTACCGAAGCTCAAGGAATCGATGACGGAGAGCGTGAACACATAGAACTATGTGTCTCACTAATCCAAACAGAGTGTGAATACTTGCTAGCGCAAGCCGACAGCGTGCCAGAAATGAGTGAGCTTCTTTAATGGATAATACAGGGGCTTTTGAATACTAAAAGGACAGGCACTGAGGGATCCCCACAAAATCATATAGTCGCCTCTTGAGCTTTAGCGAGTTTTATAAGGAAGCTTTCTATACCTTTC
>NZ_JBNJOJ010000027.1:0-69020 GCF_050113655.1 Vibrio sp. TRT 29B02 | reverse complement strand
CGATTGATATGTAAGACCAAGTGGTAGTGGTTGCTCATGATGGCGTAAGCGCAGATGTCAATGCAGTAAAGTTGCGATAGCGCCATCATTTTTCGCTTCACCCACGCTCTGCGATGCTCATAATTTTGTTGAGTGATAGGGTCAGTCCCACACAGGAAGCTACGCCTGACACAGCGAGAGACGCAATGATAATAAGGTGTGGCATCAACGCATATCTGCTGTTTTCTCGCAGTTGTCATTTTTACGCCCCTTTGGTGAGTTATCCAGTGAGGTTAAGAATGCCAACAACAATCGGCAACCCGCATGACTGGAACCTTTGGCGTAAGTATCAACAACTCACTCTTATTTCATCCTTTATGGCGTGTGTCCTTTTTTGTGTCCTTTTTTGCTAATACAACCCTTCTAATGGGTCTCTCTCAGGATAACGCTGGATGATCGTATCAAGTTGGATTTGGTGCTTACGTAGAGCATTAACACAGTCCGCATCAAGCTTGCTATCAAAAACCATTTTCTCCAGCTCTAAAAGAGCGTAAGGCACGGAACAAGCCTGTTTATAGGGTTTATGAGTGGTAAGGGCATCAAATATGTTAGCAACACACACTATCTTCGCACTGATAGGAATCGCTCCGGCACATAATTGATGAGGGTAACCGCTCCCATCTAAGAACTCGTAGTGAAAAGAAACAATATCTCGAAACAGCTCAGCACTGCGGTGATTCTCTGCTCCAAGCTCAGTGATAAATTTCGCGACTAAATCTTCACCATAGGTAACATGGTGACGTAACTCAGCGACTTCTTCCGCTGCAAGCGCTTGCTGCTTACAAAGTAATTCAGGTGATATAATTACTTTACCCAAATCATGATATTGAGAGAACAAAGTTAAGTGCTCAACAAACTCATCGTCAAAGTCGTATCTATCCGCCAATTCTAAAGCAATGAGGTTGGTGTAGCGTGAAACACGCTGCTTATGGCTAATTGATTCTCTTTGATAAACAGGAGAGCGCGCTACCAGCTTGTTAGCTTTTTCGACCAACCGGTCAACCAACTGATACTCAGAAAATATGGTCGCCTCAAGCATGCTAAGGTAAGGCTTAACAGCTTCAATCCCACTTTCATTAAATGCGCCTTTGTGATGAGAGTTGAGGAACACAAAACCTCTAAATTGCTGAGCATTAAACGCAGGGATAGCGACTGAAGATTGATAACCGTCTTCGACAAGTGAATTGATATAAGGGGAAGAACGCAAACAATCGATATCATGCAAGATCGTCGCTGTTCTACTTTCTATACACCGCTTAAGATACGGTAGTGAACTCAGTGGAGCTTCAAAATGTATCAGACTCAACGACAGAGAAGAACTATCGGCATAACTTCTAAGCAGATGCTCTCGAGTATCATAAAGTGCAAAACATATTTTATCTAATTTCGGTAGATGGACTTTTATTCGCTCCTGGAGATGAGCTAACTGCCGATTAAGCAGGTGATGACAAGTGATGTTTGCCTCTACTTTCCTAGTTGTTACTTCCATTGTTTCTAACCGCTCTAGCTTCCATTCAAAGGTAAGTGTAGATGCAGTTTTCAGCTCCTTACCAAGAAGATACTGCCTAATCTTAGACTAAATTGATCCAACACAAAAAGCGTCATAAAAAGAGCCTCGATCGTTAACCATCTAACCGGTTAAAACATCGATATATTCAATGACATTACTGTGAGAAAGGGGACAAGAGAGTGCTAAATCGCACTCTCAGGGGGCACTTTATGAATATAAACCAGCAGCGGTCAGAAACCTTTGGCTTTCTTAATGACATCATAAGCATTCTGGATCTCTTGAGCCTTCTCTTTAGCAACATTCATCATCTCTGGTGGTAGACCTTTTGCCATCAACTTATCTGGATGGTGTTCGTTCATCAGTTTACGATAAGCACGTTTCACACTCTTAGCATCTGCGCTGCTATCAACGCCCAAAAGTTTATACGCGTCACTCAACTGGTCTGCTGTTGAAGCCTGCTGCCAACTACCGCCTGACTGATTAGAATAGCTGCCACCGGATTGGCCGCCAAAACCGCCTTGCTGAAAGCGGAATGCCGCCTCTTGCATACGTAATCGTTGTTCTAGCTGATCAGATGAAAAACCAAGGCCACGGGCTATCTTATGTAAGACGTTACGCTCACTAGGGTGAACATCTCCATCGGCAAATGCCGCTGAGATCTGCAGTTCGAGAAAGAACTGCATTAGATCGAAACGACCACCAGCAGAAATCCGCACGCGTTCTAAAACGGTCTCCAGTGGGAAGTCACTCTCTTTGCCTTCTCGAAATGCATCTTGGGCAGCTTTGCGCTGTGAACCATGCAGATTCATGCGATCCATCATGGTTGTAGCAAGTTGAATCTCTTCGCGCGTAACTTGCCCTTTCGCTTTGGCAACATGCCCCATCACCGCAAATGCCGCTTTAAAAAACTCTTCTTGCCGTTCGGCTTGACTCGGGCCACTGCCAAAACCGCTATTAAAGCCCGCCATACGTAAACGTCGTGCTTTATCGAATTGGTGCCCTAAAAATAAACCAAATACAGCACCAAAGGCTCCCCCAAATAGGAAACCGAAAAATGTGCCGAGAATTTTGCCGAAAATATGCATTATGTGCTCTCAATCTCTGAATTTTTTCTTCGCGAAGCGGTCTGATAGTGCCGTAAGCTGTAAATTACTTTATTATAAGGACCGTTTTATTCTACATTCGGTCACCTATTCACCGGATATATCAAGTTCAACAGGATAGTAAAACTCGATGTTACGTTTTCCACGCACCTTGTTAGCCGCTTCAATCAGTGCTGCTTTTGTAGTGCCTCAGACTCAAGCAGAAACTATGTTAGACGATAGTGTGCAGGAACTGCCCGCTATAGATCAATGTTTGATCCACGAACCTGAGCCAGATAACCCAAATCAACAGCCGGTCAATGTTGAAGCCGATAGTTTAGAAGCCATAAATGGTGATAAAGCAACCTATCGGGGTAATGTTGTCGTTGTTCAGGGCAAAAAGCGCATGCAGGCTGACAACGTGACTTTGCACCAGAAAGAAAACATCGTCGTCGCTGAAGGTAATGTGACTTTCAGCGATGGTGAAGTCAAAACTATTTCTGATAAAGCGACCAACAACCTCAACACTGATTACGTCACTTTAGAAAATACCAACTATCAGTTCTTATGTGAGCCTGGCCGAGGTGAAGCCGTATATGTAGCGAAGACTGGCAAAGCTGTCTATGAAATTGAAGACGGCACCATCACTTCATGTCCAGAAGGTGATAGTTCGTGGCGCATGCGTGCTTCAAGCATTGATATTGACCAAGATGAAGAAGAAGCCACTTTCTACAATCCACGCTTTGAGATTGTCAACGTACCGGTATTTTATCTGCCATTTCTTACTGTACCTATTGGTGATACGCGTAAAACGGGTTTCCTCTATCCAACCGTTTCATATGGTTCGAGTGATGGCTTTGAAATGGAAGTTCCAATCTATTGGAACTTAGCGCCAAACTACGATTTGGAAACCACGCTCAAGTATATGCAGGAACGTGGCACTCAGTTAAACAGTGAATTTCGTTTCTTGTCTGATTTTGGCTACAGCACGCTGAAATCTGAATACCTCCCAGATGATAAAAAGTACCCTGAGTACGGCGATCGCTGGGGCTTCCAGTTAGAGCACAGCGGTATTTACCAAGAGAACTGGAAGTTTACTGCTGACTACTCCAAAGTGAGTGATATCCGTTATTTCACCGATATCGATTCAAGCATAGGTAATAAAGAAGATGGTCAGCTTATCCAAGAAATGGAGGCCACTTACCGCTCTGATAGCTGGGATGCGTCATTGTTAGCTCGAGACTTCCAAGTGCTAACAACTAGCAATAACTTGCCTTATCGCTTATTACCTCAATTACAGTTTAACTATTACGCACCAGAATTGATGCGCTATTTAGACTTTGATATGACCAGCCATATCTCTCGTTTTGATACCGATGCCCAAGGTAAACCATCGGCGACTCGCGTTCACGTAGAACCTGGGTTGACGGTGCCAATTGGCACGACTTGGGGAACTTGGACAACAGAAGCGAGACTACTTGGCACCTACTATCAACAGGACTTGGATGGCGTTGACACGACTTCGCAAAGAACAACTGACTCTTCAGGGAATTCGATTGAGAACCCTTATTACGGCCTCGAAGAGAATGTATCACGTGTGATTCCTGAGTTTCGTACTCACGCTGGCGTTGTATTGGAACGTGATACGGTAGTGTTTGATAATTACACCCAAACCCTTGAACCTCAGATTCAGTACTTGTATGTACCGAAAAAGGATCAGAGCAATATTGCCAAATACGATACGACCCTACTGCAAACTGACTACTATGGGCTATTCCGCAGCCGTAAATACAGTGGTGTCGATGAAATTGCTGAGGCGAACCAATTTAGTTACGGTGCTTCAACTCGCTTCTTTGATGACGGATATAAAGAAAGACTCAATATCTCATTTGGTCAAATCTTCTATATCGATAAAAACACCAAGAATGATTCCTACGACGCTGAAAACACGTCTAAATCAAATTACTCCGCTTGGGCGGTTGAAGTCGACTTCAACTATGACGATTATTTGTTCTACCACGGTGGGATACAATATGATATCGATACCAGTGAAGTTCAGCTCGGTAATAGCACCCTTGAATATCGCTTTAACGGCGGCTATGTCCAAGGCAATTACCGTTATGTCACTAAGGAGTATCTACAAGATACGGTAGACTTTGATGTCAGCAGCATCACTTTAGACGGTATATCTCAAGCGGGCTTACTCGCTGGATATCAGATTAATCGCAACTGGAATACCAGTGCACAATACTTCTATGACTTAACGACCGAAGAAGCGTTAGAGTGGCTAGCACGCTTGAACTACACATCAGATTGTTGGTACATCGGCTTTACGTACAGCAAGCAGCTGCAAAATTGGGATCCTAGCTTCTCAAGTTACCCCAATGCTAACCCAACCTACGAAAACAACTTTAGTCTGAACTTCGGCATCATAGGCTTTGGGACTAAGATTGGTGCAGGTTCTGGTTTAGCGGGTCTAGACAGTGCTGGTAACTCTCTAGGTTACGGTCGCCCATTTTTCTTAAACAACTAATTCGAGAGCCTGCTGTCTAACCCCGCAGGCTCGATATATTTTATAGGTTCTTGAATGAAATTTTGGAAACACGCGTTATTGGCTATGTTTGCAAGCAGTACGGTAAATACTGTTTATGCACAGCCCGTTGCACTAGATAACATCGCTGTCATTGTGAATAGCGGTGTTGTGCTACAAAGTGATATTGAAACATCACTAAAAACGCTAAAGGCAAATGCAAAAAAAAGCGGTCAGGCTTTACCCTCTGAGCAGATACTAAGAGAGCAAGTCACTGAAAAACTGATTGTCGACACCATTCAGCAGCAAGAAGCGCAACGTATCGGTGTGCGTATTGATGATAGCCGCTTGAATGAAGCAATCGCAGAAATTGCCAAAAATAATCAGCAAACAATCGAACAACTTAGTGTCTCTATTGCAGAAGAGGGGCTGAGTTATGCTGAGTTTCGTGAACAAATCCGCAAAGAAATCGCCGCAAGTGAAGCGCGTAATGCTCTTGTCCGCCGCCGCATTAACATTTTACCCGCAGAAGTGGATAACCTAGCCAATATCTTGGCCAAAGAAACGAATGCAACGGTTCAATACAAAATTGGGCATATCCAACTGCGCGTCAATGATGGTGACGATAAAGCCGCCATCGAGAAGCAAGCTAAGCAGTTAGCGGAACAACTGAAAAAAGGGGCCGACTTTAGCACCATGGCTTACACCTACTCTAAAGGCCCTAAAGCACTACAGGGTGGTGACTGGGGGTGGATGCGTAAAGAAGAGATGCCGACTATTTTTGCTGACCAAATCAATTTACAGAATAAAGGCAGTATTATCGGGCCCTTCCGTAGTGGCGTTGGCTTCCATATCCTTAAAATTGAAGACATCAAAGGCTTAGAAACGGTCGCTGTGACTGAAGTTAATGCTCGCCATATTCTGATTAAGCCAACGGTCATCTTAAGCGATGAAGGCGTCCAGAAAGAGCTAAAAGAGATCACTCAACGTATTACTTCAGGTAAGGCGACATTTGGTGAAATGGCACAGCAATATAGCCAAGATCCAGGTTCAGCCGCCCAAGATGGTGAACTAGGCTATCAAACTTCAGAACTCTATGTACCTGAGTTCAAACATCAGATTGATACTCTGCCTGTTGGTCAAATCAGCCAACCCTTTAAAACGGTTCACGGGTGGCACATTGTAGAAGTCCTTGATCGTCGCGAAGTAGATCGCACGGATTCAGCATTAAAGAACAAAGCTTACCGCATCTTGTTTAACCGTAAGTTCAACGAAGAAGCGAGCGCTTGGCTTCAGGAAATGCGCGCCAGTGCCTACGTTGAAATCATTAAAGATGAGACTCAAGATGAGCGTTAAACGCATCATAGTTACCGCTGGTGAACCTGCAGGTATCGGCCCTGATTTGGTATTGGCTCAGTCGAAAGAGAGTTGGGCTCACCAAATCGTGGTTTGCGCAGACAAATTTATGCTGGCAGAACGAGCTAAGCAGTTGAATATTGATGTCGAGCTGATTGACTACCAGTCTGAATCGCCGATTATCCCTCAGCAAGCAGGCTCATTGGTGGTTGACCACATACCTTTAACCAACCCAGCCGTTGCGGGGAAGTTGGATGAAGCCAATGGCCACTACGTGTTAAAAACACTAGAAAGAGCCGCTTTAGGCTGTATGAATGGTGAATTTGATGCTATTGTCACCGGCCCTGTGCATAAAGGGGTCATTAACCGCGCAGGCGTCGCCTTTAGTGGTCATACTGAATTCTTTGCTGAGAAGTCAAACACACCACTAGTCGTAATGATGCTTGCAACGGAAGGTTTACGTGTCGCTTTGGTGACAACGCATATCCCACTGGCTTATGTATCTAAAGCGGTGACAGAGGAAAGGCTAGAACTCATCATAGATATTCTGAACAAGGATCTCATTGAGAAATTTGCAATAACGTCACCTAAAATCTATGTGTGTGGACTTAATCCACATGCAGGAGAAGATGGCTGCCTCGGAAGAGAGGAAATAGAAACCATCACTCCCACATTAGAAAGACTGCGTCAGACGAAAGGAATCAACCTAATTGGTCCTTTACCTGCAGATACTATCTTCAATGAGAAATATCTTGAAGATGCTGATGCCGTACTTGGGATGTACCATGATCAGGTACTTCCTGTATTAAAATACAAAGGCTTTGGCCGCTCAGTGAATATCACTTTAGGCCTGCCATTTATTAGGACCTCCGTTGATCACGGCACCGCTCTTGACCTAGCAGGGACAGGCAATGCGGATACAGGAAGCTTCCGAACGGCTTTAGCTCATGCAATAGAGCTAGTCGATAAGAAATCGAATTAACTTGAGAATACTATGAGAAACGATGTCCACTTAGGGCACAAAGCAAGAAAACGCTTTGGTCAAAACTTCCTTAACGATCCATACATCATTGATGGAATAGTCTCTGCGATCAACCCAAAACCTGGTCAGAACCTAGTAGAAATCGGCCCAGGTCTTGGTGCTATCACTGAACCTGTTGGTAAAGAAGTAGACAAGTTTACGGTTATCGAGCTTGACCGCGATCTTGCTGAACGTCTGCGCAATCACCCTGACTTGGGCGACAAACTGACGATTCACGAAGGCGATGCGATGCGCTTTGATTTTGCGCAGTTAGTGAAGCCAAACAACAAGTTACGTATTTTTGGTAACCTGCCATACAACATCTCAACTCCGCTGATGTTCCATCTTTTTGAATTCCATAAAGACATCCAAGACATGCACTTTATGCTTCAAAAAGAGGTGGTAAACCGCCTAGCCGCAGGCCCTGGCACGAAAGCTTACGGTCGTCTTACCGTCATGGCACAGTACTTCTGTAAAGTCGTACCAGTACTCGAAGTACCCCCTACGGCGTTTGTTCCACCACCTAAAGTCGATTCAGCGGTAGTTCGTTTGGTGCCTTATGAAAACCTTCCTCACCCAGCAAGCAGTCTAAAATGGTTGGATCGCGTTTGCCGTGAAGGCTTCAATCAGCGCCGTAAAACCGTGCGTAACTGCTATAAAGGCTTATTAAGCGCTGAGGAACTAGAGCAACTAGGCATTAACCCAGGAATGCGCCCCGAGAACCTAACGCTAGAACAATTCGTTGGAATGGCAAACTGGTTAGATGCTAACCACAAATAATTTCAGCTAATATAAAAAGGTGGTAGACCGATGGTTTATCACCTTTTTGACTTTACATAGGAGTTCACATGGAAGCTACCCCGTGTATAAAAGTCCAAGTTCATACCAAATACATTGCCGATCAATCCCATCCGGATGCAAAACGTTACGTTTTTGCTTATATCATCACCATCAAAAATCTCAGTCAGCAATCAGTACAACTCATCGCTAGACGCTGGCTAATTACCGACGCTAATGGTAAACAGATGACCGTAGAAGGTGAAGGTGTTGTAGGTCAACAACCCGTCATCGCGGCCAATGATGAATACACCTATAATAGTGGCACCGTTATCGAGACCCCTGTTGGTGTAATGCAAGGCCAATACATTATGCACGATGCCACTGGACAAGAATTCGTTACCGAAATCGAACCTTTCAGACTCGCTATCCCAAATATTTTAAATTAGGACATCACTGTGGCGACATACATTGTCGGCGATCTTCAAGGTTGCTTAGACGAACTCTTACTGTTACTTGATAAAGTCAAATTTGATCGCAAGCATGACTCACTCTGGCTTGCGGGCGATCTTGTCGCCCGAGGTCCAAAGTCACTTGAGGTATTGCGTTTTGTTCGCTCGCTAGGCCCCTGTGCTAAGGTGGTTCTAGGAAATCACGACCTCCATCTTCTTGCCGTTTCACTTGGGCTATTCAAAGTCAAAAAGAAAGACAAAACCGCAGCGATCTTTGCCGCGGAAGATAAACATGAGTTGCTCAATTGGCTACGCCATCAACCTCTCTTTGCGGAACATGATGAATTTGTCATGTGCCACGCAGGAATATCTCCCCAGTGGACATTAGATCAAGCGCGTGTCGCTGCCAGAGAAGTGGAAGCCATCCTACACAGTGACGAGTGGCCTTGGTTAATAGAGAATATGTACGCTAACCAACCTGATCTCTGGTCCAATAAACTACAAGGCATTGAGCGTTACCGCTATATCATCAACGCATTCACCCGCATGCGCTTTTGCGATGCGCAAGGAAGATTAGACATGGAGTGCAAACTCCCGCCCAAAGACGTCAAGAATCACAGTCTGGTGCCTTGGTTTAAACTGCAACAAAGAATCAAGTTAGATAAAACGGTACTGTTTGGTCACTGGGCAGCATTAGAAGGCTACGAAGGTAAAGAGGTGATAGGCTTGGATACTGGCTGTGTCTGGGGTGGGAAACTGACCATGTTACGCTGGGAAGATAAGCGTTTCTTTACGCAAGAAGCGTTAGCGAGTAGCGAGTAAGAAGCCGGCACGGCCTGCAACTTTAGACTCACTCATCACAACCCCCTCTCGAAGGACGAAGTCCGTTCTAAATTCTCGCAGGGCGAAGCCCGATCTCGGAGCGAAGCGTTCTCGCTGGACGCGCCCGCTCTCATCACTATCTTTCTAAAACCACAAAACGCATGTCATAAGCGTTGTTCTCGTCCGCCTGATAAGCTTCAGAATGGACTTCTTGAAAATCATCACTCCAAGCTGGGAATTGAGTATCACCATCAACTTGCGCATCAATATGCGTCACATATAGCTTTTGCGCTTTTGGCAAGCAGGCTTGGTAAATGGTTCCCCCCCCAATGATCATCACTTCTGCTACATCACCAGCTACGGACAGAGCCTCATCGATTGAGGTCACGGTTGTAACACCTTCGATAACCAGTGAGGCATCGCGACTGATCACGATATTCTCTCTTCCAGGAAGCGGGCGTCCAATAGACTCATAGGTTTTCCGTCCCATAATGACTGGTTTACCCATAGTACAACGCTTAAACCAAGCAAAATCAGCCGGAAGGTGCCAAGGCATCTGGTTATCTTTACCTATGATGCGATCATGTGCCATCGCGGCAATCATGCTAATGATCATTCTACTACTCTCCTGTATCCCTAAACGATTGGTTTGCGGCGGTAGAATAACAACCCTGGCATAGCTAAGCCAACCGCTAATCCTGCAATTATAAACATTGCCTTGAGAAAGTTTTCCATCAACATGGCAACCAATTCGGGGGAATAACCACGGTGGTTGAGCTCAACTAATGCAATCATAGCTTTAAA
Organism: Vibrio sp. TRT 29B02; assembly: GCF_050113655.1. Lineage (NCBI taxonomy): Bacteria > Pseudomonadati > Pseudomonadota > Gammaproteobacteria > Vibrionales > Vibrionaceae > Vibrio > Vibrio sp. TRT 29B02. Next base: position 58,627 of record NZ_JBNJOJ010000027.1, on the reverse strand, counting down.
AGCAAAGACACCGGGCACCATAGGAATTAATGCTGCCACAGTGAAGACTTTGGGATGAGCTAAAAATCGAGCAGACCAATGGATACCAACCATACTCACCAGCATGGCAGCAAAGAACGTCGCCCACTCGATCGGAATACCAAAATGCATCATCAAATAACGCGAACCATGACCGATAGCTCCACCAAGTGCGCAGTAGACCAGTGCTTTCTGTGGGACATTGAATACTAACGCGAATCCCACCGCCGGAATTGCAGCAAATAACATATCATTGATGAGACCAACAAGAAGATCGACAGAGATCATGCGACCCACCCCCAAACACCAACTAAACTCATTGCAGCTACGATGCCTAAACTGGTCGCTAAAGTGAGTAAACTTGCCATAACAAAACGAGCAATCCCCATGTTAACGTAACCCTTTAGCATGTCAGCGACCGAGTTGATTAGAGGGAACCCTGGAACAAGCATTAAGACAGACGAAGCCATCACCAATGACGGTGAGTTCCCTAACTGGTAAATCACGGCTTGAGCTGAAACAACGGTTGTGACAAAGGCCGTCGCCGCAAAATTCATTAAAGGGTTAAAATGGCGGTGACCGATCTCTTGGCGAACAACCATACCAACAGCGGAAGCGATAAAAGTCATGGTAAAAACCAGCCAATCACCTCCAGCTAAACGGCTGAATGCCGCACAAGATAAACCAATCATAAAGACCACAAGCCAGCGGTTGTATCGCTCTGGGCTGACCTTATCAAGTTTCTGCTGGGCAAGAGGATAATCGATGATTCCTCGCTCCAGCATGATACAAATACGCTGTACCTGCGTAATGGCCCACATGTTAATGCCACGATCCGGGCATCGTCGCGCCGTTGTTATACAGTGTTCTTGATAAACCGTAGTAACCACTAGAGAGCTGGCAGAAAGAGAGACTTCCACCTCATCCATTCCTGCGGCAAGACCAAAGCGACGCATTAGGTCACCAACGAGAGTACTTTCTGCACCGTGTGCTAACAACATTTGCCCTGCTTGGGCAACTAAACGAGAAACCGCTCGCTGTTTTGATGCCATGATTTTTTTCTACTCCTTTATACCAACGTGAATGATTACCTAGTCATTCAAGCTGATCAAAACCACTCAGAGCCATGATAAGGTTTGTCACCAAATCAATAACGACACTCTCTATCCTGAGCCGAGCGATTTTTCCTGCACAGTTATCCAAACCGCTCGCCGTATGGCAGAGTTTGAACTTGTATATTTTGCGTTGAAATACGCTTCGAAGATTTGATTTAGACACAAAAAAGCCGCAATTGATATTGCGGCTTTGAATATTATGCACGGTTAATCGCGAACGTAGACAACGTGACCGTCATCTTCTTCATCGTCCCAGTCATCCCAGTCGTCTTCATCTTCTGTGATAACATCTTTACCAGCCATCGCATCCTTATGGTAGTCATCCCACATAAAGTCGACTTTTTCTTCCTCAGAAAGTTCTTGTTCTTCACGAGGTAGATTTTCCATAAAGTCAGCAAGTTTGTAGCACAATTCTTTCGTGCCTTGTTTGTTCACTGCTGAGATCTTGTAATAATCATCTTCCCAACCTAGGGCATCCAGAATATTTTGGATCACTTCGTTGGCTTCTTCTTCAGGCATTAAATCAACCTTGTTGAAGATCAACCAACGTGGCTTCGCAGCCAACTTCTCACTGTATTGCTCTAGCTCATCAATGATCGTTAATGCATTCTCAACCGGATCACTTTGATCAATTGGCATGATATCGATCATGTGTAGTAACACACGACAGCGTTCTAGGTGCTTCAAGAAACGAATACCTAGGCCTGCTCCATCCGCTGCACCTTCGATCAATCCAGGGATATCAGCAACGACAAAGCTCTTTTCTGCAACCACACTTACCACACCAAGACTTGGAATTAGTGTCGTAAATGGGTAGTCTGCCACTTTCGGTTTTGCAGCCGAGACCGCACGAATAAAGGTAGACTTACCTGCATTAGGCAAACCTAGCATACCAACATCAGCAAGCAACAATAGCTCTAAACGAATCTCACGGATTTCACCTTTAGTACCTAATGTCTTTTGGCGTGGCGCACGGTTCACAGAAGACTTAAAACGCGTGTTACCTAAACCATGCCAGCCGCCTTTTGCAACCATGACTTTTTTGCCATGCTCAGCGACTTCAGCAACGATCTCATTTGTGTGGATATCAACCGCGCGTGTGCCGACTGGTACTCGTAGAACTTTGTCTTTACCACGCTTACCGGTACAGTTACCACCGCGACCATTCTCACCACGTTCCGCTTCATAGAAGCGCTGGAAGCGATAATCAATCAGAGTATTCAGGTTTTCATCGGCTTGGATGTAGACATCGCCACCATCGCCACCGTCACCGCCATCAGGACCGCCTTTCGTAACGAATTTCTCACGCCAGAAACTCACTACACCGTTACCGCCATCACCGGCTTGAACTTTTACTACCGCTTCATCAACGAATTTCATCTCTTACTCCGCATAGGTGCGTTGCAAATATCATCTCAAACTTCAATCATGGACACCGAAGTGAATGATATAAATTCTAGCAGATTCCATTTTCAGATCGATCACCTTGATCTTCGATCGTCCTGCCACTTAGGAATATATAATGAGGGACTTTTTTCAAAGTGCCTTAGTATCTATTCCTACTACCATAAATAAAAAACCCCGCCGAATCGGCAGGGCTTTTGAATTCAGCTTTAAAGCTAATAATTAAACAGGAGTTTAATTACTCAGCTTCGATGCTAACGAATTTACGGTTTTTAGGACCTTTCACTTCAAATTTCACTTTACCTTCAGTAAGAGCGAAAAGAGTGTGGTCTTTACCGATACCAACGTTAGTGCCAGCGTGGAACTTAGTACCACGTTGACGAACGATGATGTTACCTGCAAGAACAGACTCACCACCGAAACGCTTAACACCTAGACGTTTGCTTTCTGAATCGCGGCCGTTACGAGTAGAACCACCAGCTTTTTTGTGTGCCATTGTTAAACTCTCCTAATCGATTAAGCGTTGATACCAGTGATTTTCACTTCCGTGAACCACTGACGGTGACCCTGTTGCTTACGAGAGTGCTTACGACGACGGAACTTAACGATTTTAACTTTATCGCCACGACCGTGTTGTACTACTTCAGCAACAATTTTACCACCCTCTACTAGAGGAGCACCAACTTTAATGTCTTCACCGTTAGCTACAAGAAGAACTTTATCAAATTCAACTGTTGCACCAGTTTCAACGTCTAATTTCTCTAAACGAAGAGTTTGACCTTCGCTTACACGGTGTTGTTTACCACCAGATTGGAAAACAGCGTACATATCTTACTCCGCTTTTTCCGCACAGCCGTATGCTATTTTTTGAGCATTAAGGGTGTGCGCTAAACTAATCATCAATAGGGCGCAGATTCTACAGAAAGGTCGCACCTATGACAAGCCATATTTTGAAAAAATTGGCGAAAAGCTAATCGCCAATGAAAAGTGCCCAAATGATGCCCGTTAACCATGTATTAATCAACGTTTTTTAGTGTATTATTCAACGATTAAAGTAGATAAGAATACCTTACTAGTTCTAACCTCAGCCGGATTTACAATGGATTTTAAAGCTATCCAAGCACTCACCGCCGATGACATGGCAAAAGTGAACGAAACAATTCACGCTCAACTCAACTCTGATGTCTCTTTAATCAATCAACTTGGTTTCTACATCGTTAGTGGAGGCGGCAAACGTATCCGTCCATTACTTGCTGTTTTATCAGCACGAGCACTCGGTTATCAGGGAGAGGCTCACACCACTTCCGCAGCCTTTATTGAGTTCATTCACACCGCCACCCTACTTCATGACGATGTGGTCGATGAGTCTGATATGCGACGCGGCAAAGCAACGGCCAACGCTGCATTTGGTAACGCGGCGAGTGTGTTAGTTGGAGACTTTATTTACACTCGCTCATTCCAGATGATGACAGAACTGGGATCTTTGAAGATCCTCAAGCTGATGAGTGATGCGGTAAACGTGATTGCTGAGGGTGAAGTTCTACAACTAATGAACTGTAATGATCCAGACACGACTGAAGAAAGCTACATGCAAGTTATCTACTCGAAAACAGCACGTCTTTTTGAAGCCGCGACACAAATTGGTGCCATCCTCTGCGATGCGCCCGCCGAAGTTGAACTGGCACTGCAAAACTACGGGAAATATCTAGGTACTGCATTCCAGCTTATCGATGATGTTATGGATTACACCTCTGACGGTGAAGAGATGGGCAAAAATGTCGGTGACGACTTAGCCGAAGGTAAACCAACATTGCCTCTTTTATACGCAATGCAGCATGGCACGGCGCAGCAAACCGCCATGATTCATGAAGCGATTGAAAAAGCCAATGGTATGGAGCGTCTTAACGACATTCTCGCAGCAATGGAAGAGACTGGCTCTTTGGAATACACCCGCCAAAAAGCTTATCAAGAAGCAGACAAAGCGATCGCGCAATTGGATGTGTTAGAAGAATCCGTTTACAAGCAGGCACTAATTACTCTCGCGCATATGTCGGTACACCGCACTAGCTAAGTGCTCAATTGATTGAATCACAACAACGGGAACCTTACGGTTCCCGTTTTCTCTTGGTGACAAGAGTGTATCCCAGAGCAGCATAAACGAAGGTAAACTTGACTTGGTGCTGCACATAACTTGTTTTGACCAAGCTTTTAGCAACACCTTACCCGCTTAATAAAGCTAGCAGTATTCCTTATATAGTCATAACTAAAACAAATGATTTGCGATCCAGTCATTTTAAATCTGAAATGTTAAGTTGGTTTTTCATCTTTTCTAGACATAAAATCACGTAACAAGAGCGTCATCGCTTTGTCACCAATTCCTCATTGAAATGCAGCCTTATTGAAACTTCGCTTATCTATTCTCACAACGAATACAGCCGTAGAGAGAATAAAATGCAAACCTCTAGCCCATTTCGTCTACCAAAAAAAACGCCATTTCGCTTCGCCGAGTCCATCGCTGAATGGGCAACAGGACTAAGTAAACTCGAACGGTTTTATGCCCAACGCCCCGCAGGTTGTGATACCCAAGCATTTATCAGGTTCACTCTCGAAGTGCTTGGTATTGATTATGATGTCAGCCATGGCACTAAAGGAGGGATTCCAGCTTCTGGCGCGACGGTGATCGTTGCAAACCACCCCCTTGGATGCGTAGAAGGGGTGATACTTGCTGAACTGCTGCTCACCATTCGTCAAGATGTAAAAATTCTCGCCAATCAATATCTAAAAACGGTTCCTGAGCTCGATGAACTCTTTATTGGTGTCGATGTGTTTGCGGGTCATAGCGCTCAGAAAGCGAACTTAAAAGCACTTCGTCAAGCCCATCAGCATCTTGCGAATAATGGGCTAATCCTGCTGTTTCCCGCCGGTGAAGTATCTCAACTCGTCGATAGTAAAGCGCAGCGCTTAGAAGACAAAGAGTGGAGCCGCTCTGTCAGCAGTTTAATCCGCAAATCAGGCGCTACCACAGTGCCAGTTTTTATCAATGGACAGAATTCAAAACGCTTCTATTTGGCGGGGAAGGTACATCCCCTACTTCGTACCTTAATGCTGGGCAGGGAACTGCTTAACAAGTCAACACAGACTATAAAGATCGCTATCGGTTCTGCGATTCAATACCGCGAAGTAAAAGGATTAACCGATGTTCAAATGACCAACTATTTGCGTCTCAATACATACCTGCTTCAACACTTAGTCCAATCTAAGTCTATCGATTCATCGTCATCGCAAAACGAGTTTCCCGTCGCCCAGCCTTTGCCGCTAAAAGATCTACTTGAAGATCTCGATAATCTGCCCAGTGATCATCGGCTACTTTCAAGTGGTGAACTCGATGTGTACTGCACCTTCTCAGAGAATATCCCTTCGCTACTGCATGAAATAGGCAGACTCAGAGAAACTAACTTTAGAAGAGCGGGTGAAGGTACAGGGCTAGCGTTGGATCTTGATCAGTTTGATCACTATTACCGTCATCTATTTGTTTGGGACAGAGAAAACCAATGCTTGGTCGGTGCTTATCGACTTGGATTAGTCGACGAAATTCTAAGTGCCATAGGGACTGAGGGTCTTTATTCCCGTACATTGTTTCATTACGACATGCCATTTATAGCCAGTATGGGCAAATCCATTGAGATGGGAAGATCCGTGATTGATCTACCGTATCAAAAAAGTATGACCGCTCTATTGCTACTATGGAAAGGTATCGCGACGTTCGTCTCTCACCATCCTGAATACACGCATCTGTTCGGCCCAGTCAGTATCAGCAACGATTATAGTGAACAGACCCGACAGTTGCTCGCCGAGTGTATGACATTACACTATTGTGATGCAGCAAAGGCAGAGCATGTCTCTCCATCGAACCCACTCCCTAAATCAGACAACAGTTGGAATACCAGCATGCTAACTGCGCTGGGGGATCTTCAACTCTTGGCTCGAGTCGTTGCTCGTATTGATCAAGGAAAGGGACTACCCGTTTTATTGCGCCAATACCTCGCCTTAAACGGCAAACTTATCTCTTTCAACGTTGATCCTGACTTCAACAATGCCTTGGATGGCTTAATCGTTGTCGATCTCAGACAAGTTGATAGTAAGACATTGGCACGATATATGGGGCTTGAACAAGCTCAACACTATCTCAATTATCATCAAACCTCAGAATAGCTATCTAACGACTCAGTGCTGCGTGACACATGCAGCACTTTTGTCAGCGGAATTATTCTCTAAATAACCCCTAGCTTCCTGTCATTTAGGTGCATATAAACCCCTAACCCCACCACTACATTCTAATAATTATCTTTCATGTAGTCATACACTCCAATCCAAGTGCAATCCGACGGACAAAAATTAGATTGACGAAAAAATCAACAGAAGAAAAGCTAGCTCTAGACACACAAAACAACAAGGAAGTCGTATCGTTATGCTGCCAATAAAAATAACACTTCGTACAGTGCTCGCTGGAGTGCTGACGAGTTCATTAGCTCTAGGGTCATTTTCAAGTCTCGCCGCAGAGAAAGTCTACCGACTCACGCTCGCCGAAACATGGGGGCCAAATACTCCTATATTAGGCGATGCCACAAAAAACATGGCGAGGCTGGCAGATGAAATGTCTAATGGCAGACTACAAATTCGTATCGACTCTGCAAACAAACATAAAGCACCACTTGGCATTTTTGACTTAGTAAAATCAGGCCAATACGACTTAGGTCACTCGAGCTCTTATTACTGGAAAGGAAAAGTGCCCAATACACTTTACTTTTCTTCGATGCCTTTCGGTATGATTTCAACCGAGCAGTATGCTTGGTTTTACCGTGGTGGCGGTATGGAGTTAATGGAAAAAGTCTATGCACCACATAACCTATTGTCGTTTCCAGGTGGCAACTCCGACATTCAAATGGGCGGTTGGTTTAAAAAAGAGATTAATTCAGTAGAAGATTTACAAGGGCTTAAGATTCGTATTCCGGGCTTTGCCGGCGAAGTCATGGCAAAAGTTGGCGCTGCGCCAACAAACATTGCTCCGGGGGAACTTTATACATCACTTGAACGCGGAACCATCGATGCACTTGAATGGGTAGGACCCGCGTTTGATCTACGTATGGGATTTCAAAAAATTGCTCCCTACTATTACACCGCGTGGCATGAACCAGGATCCGAAACACAATTCCTAGTCAACAAGAAGACTTGGGACAAGCTTCCTAAAGATCTGCAAACCATTCTCGAAACGGCATTTCGTGTCAGTGCGTTTGATATGTATACCCAAGCGGTAGATGCGAACGCAAATAGCTGGGCAACTATGAGTGCAGAGTATCCTGATATAAAAGTGAGGGATTTCCCACCTGAAGTACTTCATGCAATGCAAGCTGCTACATCTGAACTACTCGCAGAGCAAGCCGAAAAAGATGTGTTAGCTAAAGAAATTATCGAATCTCAAAAGCAATACTTAGCTAAAGTGCGTGCGTGGACAGATATCTCATCAAAAGCCTATCTAGATAGCACTCAATAATCCTAGCGGGCAGAGACTTACTCTGCCCCTCTTTTCATAACAGACCAAGTCCAGTTCATATCGACACTCAGGCTTTTGTTAATTGTTACTTTGCTACAAAAACAACAAAATTAGACATAGATCACCATTTGATTGAATTTCACACAGGCATCAATTGAGACAAATGTCACATTAAGTAACAAATCCCGAAAAAATCATACTCATTAAGAGATCTAAATCACATTAAATCACAGCCATGACATTTAATTATTGAGATGTAAAACATTAAAATGTTATTGACAATTTTGTATCTTTGAATTTGTAGCAAAATTACATTGTCAGAAAGGGTAATAGGTCACTAAAAAAAGGTTTGATATAGGCGAATTTAGAGAGGGATATCACAAAAAACCCGTTGTCAGTTCTAAAAGAAAGTTGTGTGGTAAATTGATTAGGTACTAAGCAATCAAGCGGTTTTGGCGAACCGTACTACTACAATATTCATCAGAACATCAAACGGGGAACTCCTATGATATCACCAGATGCGAAGATCAAGATACAAAATTTTGGTCGTTTTCTGTCTAATATGGTAATGCCTAACATTGGCGCGTTTATCGCGTGGGGCTTTATTACCGCACTATTTATCCCAACAGGCTGGCTGCCAAATGAGACACTAGCATCCATGGTTGGGCCTATGATTACCTATCTCCTGCCATTACTGATCGGCTATACCGGCGGTAAGTTAATTGGTGGAGAACGAGGAGCTGTTGTCGGCGCAATCACCACTATGGGTGTGATTGTCGGCACAGACATCCCAATGTTCATGGGCGCTATGATGGTTGGTCCACTCGGTGGCTGGGCAATCAAAAAATTCGACAACTACATTGACGGTAAAGTGAAAAGTGGTTTTGAGATGTTGGTAAACAACTTCTCAGCGGGCATCATCGGCATGATTTGCGCCATTCTTGCTTATCTATTTATCGGTCCGTTTGTCAAAGTTCTATCCGGTGGCCTAGCGGCTGGCGTAAACTTCTTGGTGTCAGCACACCTTCTACCTTTGACCTCCATTTTTGTTGAACCCGCGAAGATCTTATTCCTTAACAACGCCATTAACCACGGTATCTTCTCACCACTGGGGATCCAGCAAGCATCAGAAGCAGGACAATCTATTTTCTTCCTGATCGAAGCTAACCCAGGTCCTGGTTTAGGAATTCTGCTTGCGTACATGGTGTTTGGTAAAGGAACCGCACGACAAACAGCCGGTGGTGCTTCGATTATCCATTTCTTTGGCGGTATTCATGAGATCTACTTCCCGTACATTCTAATGAATCCACGCTTAATTCTTGCAGCAATTGCAGGTGGTATGACAGGTGTCTTCGTTCTTGTGATGTTCAATGCAGGAATTGTATCTCCGGCTTCTCCTGGTTCTATCTTCGCGATTTTACTGATGACACAAAAAGCTTCCATTGTTGGCGTACTGGCCTCAATTGCCGCTGCAACCGGCGTATCATTTGCTGTAGCAGCCGTGCTAATGAAGACACAAACATCAACAGAGGAAGACGGTGATGAGGCTGCGCTAGAAAAAGCAACATCACAGATGAAAGATATGAAAGCGGCATCTAAATCAAATGGTGCTGCACACAGCCAAAGCAAAGGCAATACAGAACTTGCCGATGTAAAAAGCATCGTAGTGGCATGTGACGCAGGTATGGGCTCCAGCGCGATGGGGGCAAGTATGTTGCGTAAAAAAGTTCAATCCGCGGGTCTCAACATCAGCGTTACCAATCTTGCTATCAACAGCTTAACAGAGAGTGCCGATATCGTGATTACTCACAAAGATTTGACCGATCGAGCTCGTAAACACGCACCAAATGCACAACACATTTCATTGACTAACTTTCTAGACAGCGAAATGTACAACCAGCTAGTCATGAAGCTGCTTGCAGCACAGAAACAATCGGCAGCGAACGATGACAAACTTATCAAAGTCTCTGTACTTGCTGCTAACGATGATAACTATGAACCACAACAGCCATCAGTATTCCAGATTGAACGTAAAAACATTCATTTAGGTTTACAAGCGAACAGCAAAGAGGAAGCAATTCGTTTTGCGGGAAACAAACTCGTGGAACTGGGTTACGCAGAACCCGAATACGTTGACGCGATGTTTGAGCGCGAAGCGCTTGTATCCACTTATCTTGGTGAGTCAATTGCAGTACCACACGGTACGGTTGAAGCAAAAGACCGCGTGAAGAAAACAGGCATCGTTATCTGCCAATACCCCGCAGGTATCCAATTTACAGAAGACGACGAAGATATCGCCAAACTTGTTATCGGCATTGCAGCCAAAAACGACGAACACATTCAAGTCATTACCACCATCACAAACGCGCTCGATGAGCCTGAAGCAATTGAAAAACTGACAAGCACTAAGGACATAGAAGAAATTCTCACCATCCTTGGCGGTCAACAAGCAGCCTAATTGCTTCTTATATTTTGCTCCTGAGCAAACTGAGGTCAGCTGTCACCCCCTATGCGGTTGACCTCAACCTAGATTCGTTTTCGTCAAATTTTAGATTTTGGTAGGTAAGTATTATGAAAAACGCAGTCCATTTTGGTGCAGGTAACATTGGTCGTGGCTTCATTGGTAAATTGCTGGCAGATGCAGACGTAGAAGTCACTTTTGCTGACGTTGACGTCCCTTTGGTAGATCAACTTAGTCATAAGCAAGAATATAAAGTCAAAGTTGTTGGTACAGAGTGCAAAATTGACACAGTAACTCATGTCACCGCAGTGAACTCGGCGAGTGAAGAGGTGATTGATCGTATTGTTAAAACCGACTTGGTGACAACGGCGGTTGGGCCAAATGTACTAGACATCATTGCCAAAACCATTGCGGCAGGTATTACTAAACGTTTTGCCGTTAATAACGACAAGCCACTCAACATCATCGCATGTGAAAACATGATCCGAGGTACGACTCACTTAAAAGGCCAGGTATACAAGCATCTCGATGCATCGCTTCATTCGACGGCTGATGAGCTAGTCGGATTTGTAGACTCGGCTGTCGATCGCATTGTTCCACCAGCGGAAGCAGCGAATGACGACCCACTCGAAGTGACAGTGGAAAGTTTCAGTGAATGGATCGTCGATGAGCAGCAGTTCAAAGGAGAAATTCCTGATATTTCAGGCATGGAGAAAACCGATAACCTAATGGCGTTTGTAGAACGAAAATTATTTACGCTCAATACAGGTCATTGCGTCACCGCCTACTTAGGCTGCCTTAAAGGTCATCGCACAATCCGCGAAGCGATAGAAGATCCCGAAATTTACGCCGATGTTAAACAAGCAATGCGTGAGAGTGGTGAAGTCCTCATTCGTCGTTATGGTTTTGCCCCAGACATGCACAACGCATACATAGAAAAGATCCTCAGCCGCTTTGCTAACCCTTATTTAGTCGATGAAGTGGATCGCGTTGGAAGACAACCTCTTCGTAAATTAGGGGCAAACGATAGATTAGTGAAGCCATTACTGGGTACAATCGAGTATGGCACTGAAAATAAAACGCTTTTAAAAGGAATTGCAGCTGCACTTAAATACCATAACAGCGATGATCCGCAGGCCGTTGAGTTGCAAAAGAGCCTAAAAGAGTTAGGCGTTAGTAAAACGCTGGCTCTCTACACTGGCTTAAAAGAACACAGTAAAGAAGTCACCAAGATCAAAGCGATCTTCGAGACACTATAACGACAATAAACTAGGGGGAGTTAAACCTCCCCTTTACAACAAAGTAATTAGTTCAGTATATGGCAGAGAAAATTAGTGAAACTGAAATAATAGAGCGACTCAATAGCGCCCCTTCGGTGCGTGGTTTTTTCATTGCTGCCGTAGATGTATTTGACGAGTCAATTGACGCGCTAATACAGAGAATCTTCCAAAAAGATAACTTTGCGGTGCAATCTGTTGTTGGTCCCTTACTGCATGATTCCGGCCCACTAGGTAATCTGTCGGTACGTTTAAAACTACTCTATGGTCTAGGTGTACTTCCCGATAACGTCTACCACGACATTGAAGACATTATCAAAATCAAAAATACGCTCAATAGCGATGCCACCGACTACGATTTTACTGATCCAACCATCCTAGCGCCGATAAAAAAACTCAATTTGGTTCAAACTATGGGAATGGTTCAATTAGAGGTTTCAGAGCCAGATGGCGATATCGATTTAGAGTTTTACCAGCTTCAGCTTCAACGCCAGCAACAGATTATTAAATCAGGGCTTTCTTTGGCGATTGTTGCAATCTGCAATGAACTCGGTAAAGAGAGCCCATTCTAACGCCCATTAGGCTTTTCCTATCTCAGCTCATGCCATCGAAAGCGGTCTCCTATCGATTTGTAAGCTCGTAAAATAGTGATTTGTAATAAACAGCAACGTTAGATACAAAAACGCCTGCGTTATCGCAGGCGTTAAATGAAAGTTTATCGGTGAGTGCTAAGCGATAATACCTGCCACTTCACGTACCAATTTCGCCAAATCATCCCACTGCTCGTTATCAATGAGATCACCAGGAACCATCCAAGTACCGCCACAAGCTAAAACAGACGGTATCGATAGGTAGTCTTTTACATTATTTGGGCTAACACCACCTGTAGGCATAAATTTCACTGGGTAGACAGCAGATAACGCTTTAAGCATAGCGACACCTCCTGAAGGCTCCGCAGGGAAAAACTTCAGGGTGCGTAAACCCATTTCCATCGCCTGTTCAACCAAGCTTGGGTTGTTAACGCCAGGGACAATCATTACGTTGCGCTGTTGACAGTATCTTACCGTCGTTGGGTTGAAACCTGGGCTAACAATAAAGTCGACACCCGCATCAATCGCATCATCGACTTGCGCACTTGTTAACACGGTTCCCGCACCAATTAGCATCTCTGGATAAGCTTCACGCATGTTTTTGATCGCCAATGCCGCATCTTCTGTACGGAAAGTGACTTCTGCACACGGAAGACCATTCTCAATGAGTACCTGTGCCAGTTTAACCGCTTTGCCAGCATCTTTGATTGCGATGACAGGGACGACTTTAATTTCTGCAAGTTGTTGGTTAAGATCTTTCATTTCAGGTTCCTTAAATAATTGGCATCGCTTGGCTTGGTTTGGAATAATCGCACCACGATGTTGAATAACAGTACCAGCCACTTTGTGCCCAGCAAGCGCAGACTCGGCAAGGTCTCCACCTAATAATTCGTTTGCTAGATAACCAGCGCTAAAATAGATCATTTGATACTGGCAGAGATCTTTGATCAATGATAGTAACGCTCGCTCACGCAGCCAAAACTTTGCCGCAGAGTCATTGCAAAACAAAAAACGCCCACACCTTTCAAGTTTAACCTTGGGTCAGATAGCAAAAACTCGATAGATTCTGAGCGTAGAAAACAAAAAATGGTAGCGTTCCGGCCAGAACGCTACCATTAATGAAACCATTGTCGGAGGACATTAAAGTTTGAAACTTTTCTCTCGTGTAGAGTTTAGTACCAAGTAGCCTAGATAAAAGAAGGTAACAATAAAGTTTGAAACTAACTTAATGCCATAACTCTCTGCACAACAGAATTATGACAATAAAGTTTGAAACTTTAAGCATTGTAAGAGACCTTCCTTTCTAGGCACTTAGTCATTGGTCAACCCAGTCTCGCTTAGCAAACTTTTTGGATACAACGGAATAACGGACTCGTTTCGATTTAGTGCAAGAGCTCCTTTTAAATAAACAAAAGGGCTCCGCACTTACCTCAAGAGCCCAACTTCTTAATCGACTTTTAGTACTTATTATAAAGTTTCATCTGCCCTGTCTTATCAAAAGACACCACGTTAAAGCCTTTGTACTCCTGCCCTGGTCGTGCCATTCCCGGCGAATGCTGCGGCATACCGGGAGCGGCGATTCCTGAAATATTTTCAGGCCTTTCCTCAAGCAAACGCTTGATATCAGACTCAGGAACATGCCCTTCAATCATATATCCATCAATGACAGCTGTATGGCAGGACATCAGTTGACTAGGCATTCCAAACTCTTGTTTGACATAACTCCAGTCGCGAGCATGGTTAACATTCACTTCGTAGCCTTTCTTCTCCATAATTGCTGCCCATTCCTTACAGCAACCACACGTAGGCGATTTATAAAGCTCAATAACAGGCTTAGCAAAGACGTTAAAGCTCAAAATCAAAGATGAAAGTGCAATAAGTCTCAATTTTTTACTCATATAGTTACCTAACTAAAATCTATTTTACGTTAATACTGACGGCTTCATCGCCATAACTCAGCTCATACACTCCTTTTTCAGGAATCCACTCAAAGTGCTGAGTTTCATACGGCTCTACGCGCAGTGTTAAATGTTTACCAGCCAAAGGGGAGAGGTCAATTGACATTGACTCAAACGTTTTATTTAGTACCACCAATTGACTCTTCTCACCGCTATCTATAGAAACTGAGAGTAGCGCCTCTTTGGTGCCTTCATACATCCAATCCACTAACTGAAACGTTCCAAGATGCTCCATGTAATCTGCTAGATTTATCTTATCTTGTTCACTTAGTGCATCGCCTAAAAGCTTCATTGTTTGTTCATGCTCTAGGCTATATTTCAGATCATTTAAGGAGCTACCTCTGATGTTCCCACCAACGTTACCTCCCCCTTGACCGTATAGCCCATGACACGCAATACATCCATATCCACCTACAGTAAGAAAAGTGGACTCACCGGCTGAAATTGAGTCTTCTGAAGCATAGGTGAACAAACTCACACTAAACATACCCGCTAGCATGAATAAACGCTTTAACATCATCAGGTTCCTTTATAGCGTCTATAAACTCACTTTTTTAATCATGCCTGCTTCTGCATGCCCTGGAATATTGCATGCAAATTCAACCTTGCTATCCCCGTGGAAGTGCCAAATCAACTGCTTAGCTTTACCCGGTTTTACTGTAACTGCATTCCCAGAATCATGCATATGATGAGGCATTTTCTTCATCATTTCTCGATGTTCAAGTTGCTCTTTCGCTGAGCCAATAGTGAACTCATGATCAATCTTGCCAACATTCATAACCACAAATTGAACTACATCATTAGGTTCAATTTGTACTTCTTTTTTGAACTTGATTGTCATGTCATCTGCCAACACAACATGGACCACTTTGTCTGGTTTTGCACCTGTTGCTGGCATACCAACATCAGACATGCCTTCCATCGACATCATTGAATGATCCATTTTGCTGTGATCCATATCGTCATGATTCATATTACTATGGTCCATACTCTCATGGTTCATAGAGCCGTGGTCCATCTTTGAGTGATCCATTATAGAGTGGTCCATTTCTGCCATTGCAGATGTTGCTGTAATTGACAGAAGTGCAGCAAGTAGTGTTTTTTTCATGTTCATATTGTGTTCCTTAGTAATTCATTCAAAAGTTTACGGGCCAAGTTCGTTCTTAGCCCGAATGTGTGTTTAGTCGTGTTTTAGTTCGCGTGTTTTCCAAAGCTTGAAAATCGCAGGAAGAACAAGAAGTGTGAGTAGCAGAGCCGATGCCATGCCACCAATCATTGGAGCAGCGATACGCTGCATTACCTCAGAGCCAGTCCCCTCACCGTACATGATTGGGATCAAACCGATAATAACAGTAAGTACCGTCATCATTACCGGGCGAACGCGCAAGCCAGCACCTTCTTGAATCGATTTACTCAAATCCTCTTCATTCAGTGATTTGCTCTGCTCTTTGGCATCCAATTTGGTGTAGTGCCAAGCTTGGTTGAGGTATACCAACATAATGACCCCAATTTCAACAGCAACCCCTGCTAGCGCGATAAAACCAACGCCTACCGCGATTGAGAAGTTGTAGCCGAGGTAATGCATGAGCCACAAGCCACCCACCATAGCTAAAGGCAGAGTCAGCATGATAATCATCACCTCACCTACGCGTCGGAAGCTGAAGTAAAGCAGTAACATGATGATGGCAATCGTGATCGGCACAACAACACCCAGACGCTCTTTCGCACGCTCCATGTATTCGTATTGACCTGACCATGCAATTGAATAACCAGCTGGCATATCAAGTTGCTCTGCAACCGCCTGTTTTGCTTCCTCAACGTAAGAGCCTAAGTCTCGACCATCGATATCTACAAACACCCAACCATTTGGACGAGCATTCTCTGTTTTAATCATCGGTGGCCCATCTTCATAGCGAACATCAGCCACATCAGCTAAGGCAATTCTAGCGCCACTAGGGGTAACCAATGGCAGTTGCTTTAGCTTAACGACTGAATCACGGTAATCTTGTGGATAACGGACATTAATTGGGTAACGTTCAAGACCCTCAATGGTTTCTCCAACATTCATACCACCGACAGCGGTAGAAACTACCTGTTGTACCTCTTTAATATTAAGACCGTATCGAGCTGCCGCTGTTCGATTGATATCAATAGTGACATAGCGACCACCGGCAACACGCTCTGCGTATACAGAAGCAGTGCCGGTAATATTGTTAAGAATAGGTTCTAGTTGAGCACCTATCTTCTCAATTTCGGCTAAATCACTCCCTGCGATCTTGATTCCAATTGGTGTTTTGATGCCCGTTGCCAACATGTCGATGCGTGTTTTTATAGGCATCACCCATGCGTTAGTTAAACCAGGAAATTGAATCAAGTCATCAAACTCTTTTCGTAGCGACTCAGTTGTCACGCCCTCACGCCACTGATCACGCGGTTTAAGCTGAATAACGGTTTCAATCATAGTTAAGGGAGCAGGGTCGGTCGCTGTGTCAGCACGACCGACTTTACCCCATGTTGTCTGTACTTCAGGTACCGTCTTAATTAATTTGTTTGTCTGCTGAAGCAACTCTCGCGCTTTACCAATAGAAATACCAGGATAGGTAGTTGGCATATACATCAAGTCACCCTCATCAAGAGGAGGAATGAACTCACTACCTAGCTTCGTTGTTGGGTAATAAGCAGACCCCATAAGAGCAATAGCCAATACAATCATGCTTTTCGGGTACTTCAGACTAATATTCAGTAAGGGCTTATAAAGGGCAATTAGACCTTTATTAATAGGGTTCTTGTTCTCTGGTAATATTTTACCGCGAATAAGATATCCCATGAGTACCGGCACTAAGGTAATAGCAAGGCCTGCTGCCGCCGCCATTGCATAAGTTTTAGTAAAGGCGAGTGGCGAGAACATCTTGCCTTCTTGGCCTTCCAATGCGAATACAGGAACAAAACTTAGCGTGATGATCAGTAGCGAAAAGAACAGCGGTGCACCAACCTCTTGCGCCGCATCACCAATCACTTGCCATCGGTTTTTGTCAGTCAATGGGGTTCGTTCAATGTGCTTATGTACGTTTTCTATCATAACGATAGCACCGTCTACCATTGCGCCTATCGCGATTGCAATCCCTCCTAACGACATGATATTGGCGTTGATACCTTGCCAATGCATGACAATAAAGGCCCCTAAAATACCGACAGGCAAACTTAGCGCGATGACCAATGATGAGCGAATGTGGAATAGGAACAACGCACATACAATAGCGACAACAATGAACTCTTCTGCAAGCTTTTTCCAAAGGTTCTCAACTGCTGCATTGATTAACGTAGAACGATCGTAAGTAGCCACTATCTCAACACCATCAGGCAAGCTACGCTGAAGCTCGTTTAGCTTATCCTTTACATTACTGATCACTTCGCTCGCGTTTTCTCCAAAACGCATGACAATTACGCCACCTACGGCTTCGCCCTCTCCATTTAGTTCAGAGATTCCTCGTCTCATCTGTGGTCCGAGGTCAATATCAGCAACGTCGCCTAACAATAGTGGAGATCCCTTTTTACTTACCTTGAGAGGAAGCGCTTTAATGTCATCGATACTAGACAAGTAACCAGTGGTTCGAACCATGTGCTCAGCTTCTGCAACTTCTACTACAGACGCGCCACTTTCTTGGTTACCATTTTGAATAGCCATATTGACTTGTTGTAAGGTAAGGTCATATGCGCGTAATTTAGCTGGATCAATTTGTACTTGGTACTGTTTAACCATACCGCCAACAGTTGCAACCTCAGACACCCCATCAACGGTTTGCAGCTCATATTTCAAGAACCAATCTTGTAAGCTACGCAGCTCTGCAAGGTCATGCTTTCCAGTTTTATCTTGCAATACATAATTATAAATCCAACCCACACCTGTCGCATCTGGCCCTAGTGTTGGCTTAGCGCTTGGGGGAAGGTTTGGCGCAACCTGACTTAAATATTCGAGCACTCGCGAACGAGCCCAATACATGTCTGTGTTGTCATTGAAGATGATATACACATAGGAATCACCAAAGAACGAATATCCACGAACAGTTTCAGCGCCAGGAACCGCAAGCATAGCCGTTGTCAGCGGATAAGTGACTTGGTCTTCCACCACTTGTGGTGCCTGACCTGGGTAACTTGTTTTTATGATCACTTGTACATCAGATAGATCAGGAAGAGCGTCAACTGGAGTATTCTTTACGCTATATAATCCGCCAAAGACTAAAGCAAAAGTCGCTACCAATACCAAAAAGCGATTATTGATAGACCATCGGATGATTGCACCTATCATTACTTATCCTCTCTTTTAACTAACTCTTTGAGAAGATAATCAGAGCCTTGTTTCTCCACTAGAAACCGAACTTTGTCACCCTCCTGAAAACTTGAGAGTTCAATATCACCACCGACTGAAAAGTTGAGCTCACCTGCGTCCCATGACCAATCAGCAACTGGGGCATGATTTAGTGTCACCATACCAAAGTCCGCCATTAACATAGAGACATCACCGTCTATCCATACTTCTGTATTTATGCTCAGCTCACTTACTTTGTAATCAACGATTTCATATTGACCTGATTCAGATTTTTTCATTTCAAAGTCGATCATTTTCCCTTTTGAAAGTGGTCCCATTTCAACCTGCTCTGACACCATAAAGTTCATGGTCATTCCTGGCCAATCCCACTCTGGAACAGGCTTATGATTAATCGTTAGCATCCTATGCCCAAGCATTGCATCAGTAATTTCACCTGTTGCCCAAGCCGTTTCGGCAGTCGGTTCGATGCCATTGATTCTTGATAGGTCGGCAGACTGACTTGACTCAGAGTCCAACATGAAGTGCGCTGATGTAACAACACGATCTCCTCGTTGCAATCCCTTTATGACCTCAATCTTGTCAGCGGCTTCACGACCAACTTCAATTCTGGCAGAGCGATATTTTCCTTCTCCCTCAGCCAGAACCACGCGAGTCATACCGCCAGAACGGATGACTGAGGAGCGTGGAATGGTTAACACTTCATCACTTGATACCGGTTTCAGTGCGACGTTAGCGAACATATTCGGCTTAAGTTCACCTTGTGGATTATCGAATCGAAGGCGGACACGCAATGTACGCGTACTAGGGTCAAGAATAGGATAGACATAATCCACTTCACCATTCCATTCTCCACCTGGTAAGGCATCCAACGTCATGGATGCTTGACTGCCTTGTCTAATCCAATGAGATTGACGCTCAAAGACTTCTGCATCTACCCATACTTGATTCAAAGGACCTGCGCTGATCACCGCTTGAGCTGGAGAAAGGTAGCCACCTTCACGAATATTGAGGCTTGCAATAACGCCGTCTGCCGGCGCTTTAATTTCAATGGTTTGTGACGCTTTACCTCGACGGGCGATAGATTTAATTTGATTGCGGTCAACCCCCAAAGTGATCAAACGATCGGTAGCACCTTGTATCATTCCTTTACGCTGGCTCTTATAGGCACTGATCAGTTCTTCTTGTGCTTTTACAAGCTCTGGGGAATACAGAGTGAACAGCGTGTCACCTTGTTTCACTTTTTCACCAACAGCATTGATATAAAGCTTTTCAACCCAACCCGATACTCGAACATTGGTCTGCCAAAGTTGACTCTCATCAAAGGCGACATAGCCGACAGTTTCGATGCGTGGTGCAAGCACTTCTTGCTGCACAGTATCTGTTTTAACGCCAAGGTTATTTTCAACAGCAGGATCAATTTTCACTGTTCCTGGCTTGTCGTTACTACCATTGAGATCATCAGCATAGACAGGAATAAGATCCATCCCCATAGGGGACTTTCCTGGCTTATCTCGCTGATAGTTTGGGTCCATCGGTGCGACCCAGTACAGAGGTTCATCACTTGATTTAGACTCAGAAGCTATCATTCCAACCATGTTATGGTTCATGCCTGAAAGGTAAATATTCGCTCCGAACCCCAATGCACCACCAACCAGTAGCGCTAGGCTTGCAACTTTAAATGTACTCATCTTGATTCCTTTATTATTGTTCTTTGTACTGAGTGTTTGGCGCAGAAACTTGATATTCGAAACCACCAAGTAACATGGATAACTTGCTATTGACCTGGTTCATATCGGTGATTAGGCGAGCAAGCTCCATTTGAAGAGCCAATTCATCGGTTGATGCAGTGATGACATCACCAAACTGAGCAGTATTGTTCTGATAACCGCGCTCAACCGCTTCAATGCGGGCTTTGGACTGAGGTAATAAGCGCTCTTGGTAGCGCTGAATGCGTTCAATGAGATTCATTCTGTCCGTCATTAATGCGTTTACTTGGGCGTTCATTTGAGCGAGCAGCGTATCTTTTTGATACTGCGCTGCGCCCACTTGGTATTGAGCGGCCGCTACATTTTTATCTTGGCGGTTATCAGTGAACAAAGGGATATCCATAGTAAGATAGGCACTCAGCAAATCTGAAGCTGGCTCACCTTTCATGTTGTCAGATTGACGGTAGGCATACATCACTTCGACACCAAATTGTGGTGTATAAGATTGTTCAGCAACCTCCACTTGGGTGCGATTGGCAGAGATGTTGGCGTCAGCCATTTGCGCCATAGGATGTTGGTTAAGCAGTGAGTAGTACTGAGTGTTGCTGGTTTGCTGCTCTAAAAGCGTATTCAAACGCGACCAGTCTAATTGATAGCCTGCCTGATTCGAATCAATGGAACGGTGATTTAACCACTCTGAGCCTAGCCATTCTGATAACTGAGCTACAGCTCGATTTTGCATTTGTTGATTCGATTGCAGCTTTTCGTCGAGTTTGTTGACTTTAAGTTGGGTGTTAAGCAGATCTTGCGCTTCACTCTTACCAATTGAGTAATTGGTTTGAATATACTGCTCCATCTCTACCATGAGACGTTGATTAGATTCAATCAACGTTTCTGCGTATTGAAGGTAGCCCAGCTCCAACCATAGTTGAGTAATACTATTCGCCACTTCACGTTCACGAACTTGAACCTGATAGGCCATACCATCGGCCTGTTGATTCGCTTTACGTTGGTTAAGATCTAACGTTGCACCCCGTTCAAACTGTTGCATTAATCCAACAGAAATGTTCGTCATGGGATCTTCGTCAAACTTAAATGAATCCACAGGTAAACCGCCAAAGCCCACCTTAAGTTTTGGATCCATGAGAGTCGAGCTTGCAACGCCCGTTTCACGCATCGCCTGTGACTGCGCAGCATATTGAGAGCGACTCGTATCATTTGCTAAAGCCGCTTCAATTAGTGCATTCAACTGCTGCGTCGAAGCTGAGATAGTTTGTGGAGTCGCGTTCGACCCCGAATGTGACAGGGCAGGCATTGCATAAAGTGCAATTGCAAACCCAAGGCTCAGGGGGTTAAATGCCCTGAAACCGTTTAATTCAATACTCATTGTTGTTTATCCACGATAAAACGATATGGACATACCTCAACTTCTGCCTTCCAGCAGATAGAATTGAGAGCTAAATAGTTATGATAGTTGAATTAAACAGAGGGTGGACGCAGTAAGCTCTGAATACGAGTTACTGTTACGCCTATTTTGATTGGGTGACGCAGAGCCTGTTCAGGTTCAGAGATGCTGATTAATCGAGAAGATGAGAGTGGAAAAAATACGCTAGTACACACACTTTTACAGCAGTCCCCACCAGAGGTAGATGAACCATCGCAATGAGTAGAACTATCGCTCTTTGTCATCTCTATATCCATCGGTGGGCAGCCTATCATCGCATGATGGCTTGCTGTAGTCTCAGACATTTCCATCGAGTCATGGTGAGAACGTTGGGTTTGAATTGAAGAGGACGATATTGCACTCATATCCATCATTGGCATACTCGAGACGTAGCTCGACATCAACATCGCTAAGATGCTGATAATCAAAATACTTGTTTGTCTCAAAGAGTCTGTCATATCGTACCTTTTCACTACGCGTTCATAATACATTATAAAAACTGATGAACAATAGTGATATTTCAAATTTATTGGTGTTAAAGATTATTGAAAATAAAGACGAATTCAGTTCGCTCATCCTTCGCATTTACTAAGATATCTCCGTGATGTGCTTTCATGATAGCCTTAGCTATAGGAAGTCCTAATCCAGCCCCAACACTTCCGTTATGGGCACGCGACTTATCTGAACGATAGAACCGTTCAAATATATAGGGCAAAGAGCTCAAAGGTATAGGCTCACCAACATTGCTGATTATCACCTTGTTGCTCGTTTCTGATTCGGAGATTACTACCGATATATCCGTATTATGGAAGCAGTGCCTCAACGCATTAGACAACACATTACCAAATGCTCGTTGAAGCATATCTTTGTCACCGAACAGAGTCGAGGAACCATCTAGGGTAAATCGAACATTTTTTTCTTCTGCCAACACATCATAATATTCAAGCAAAGGGTTGATTACTTCTCTCAACTCTAACTCTGCATCGGTCTTGTGCAGAAGCCTATTCTCTGATTTAGCTAGGTATAATGTATCTGAAATGGTCTTATTGAATCGCTCTAGCTCTTCGATGTTTGATACTAGAATGTCTTGATACTCTTCAACGGAGCGCTCTATACCAAGTGCCACTTGAGTCTGGGTCAAGATATTGTTCAACGGTGTTCTTAACTCATGAGCAATATCTGATGAAAACTCACTCAACCTGAGATAACCTTCTTGCAACCTCTCTAGCATTTCATTTTGAGAAATAATTAAGTTGCTTAACTCCTTTGGAAGTGAGTCACTTGGTATACGAATGCTGAGGTTGCTAGTATTCACTTGCTCGATATACTCTTTTAATTGTTTCAGTGGCTGTAACCCATTTCTAACAATGATTAATGCATAAGCACCCGATAAACTCAGTGTTAAAACTAATGTCCAAAATAGAATGGTATTTAGCTTGTCGAAAAACAGCTTGTGATGAGTCACATTCATTGCGAGCACGATCGCACCGTTTTCTACCTCAGGATAATCGAACTTAAAAGCATGAAAACGGTTGTTGCCTACACTCCATTCATATGAAGAGCTACCTATCAGCTCAGATGGAAGGTCAATAGCTTCATTGTTCGTTTGCACCACCTGTTGATTGTTTAATATCCAGGCTGAGATATCCCATGACTGGAACAAGTCTAGATCTCGCTCAACAGTACTTATTAAAGGAAGGAGTTTTGTTTCTAGGTGCCTATAGTCCTGCTCATTAAAATGGTTCTTGATAGCGTGTTGGATCGTTAAAGCAAACACGACTAAAACTACAAAAGAGGCTGTGACAAACATAAACACCAATTTGCGTGCAATTGATTGATTTAGTAATTTTTTCATTCTACGGCGTCATCAAGCTTGTACCCCATACCTCGCACGGTCTGGATAAGTTTGTTCTGATAAGGCTTGTCGATTTTCGTCCTCAATCTTTTCACTGCTGCATCAATGACATTCGTATCACTATCAAAGTTCATATCCCAAACAGCGGACGCTATCTGAGTGCGAGTGACAACTTGACCCCTCTTCGTAAATAAATATTCCAGCAAAGAAAACTCTTTTGCCGTCAGAGGGATCGTGTCATTGTTTCGAGTCGCCTTTCGTTTAAGTAAGTCGAGGCTCAAATCAGCAATACTTAGAACAGACTCAGTTTTGACCGTGGTAGTTTGGTGACGTAATGCATTTTTGACTCTTGCAAGCAATTCGACAAAGGCAAAAGGCTTAACAAGGTAGTCATTCGCTCCAAGTTCAAGTCCTTTCACTCGATCTTCAACCTGATCTTTAGCTGACAAAATAATGACAGGTGTAGATATTTCACTGCTGCGAAGTGTCTGCAATAACTGCCACCCATTCAACTTTGGTAGCATAATGTCTAAAACAATGAGATCATATTCATAAGTGGTCGCTAAGTACAACGCATCAACACCATCGGTAGATAGATCTACAGTGTAGCCTGATTCAATTAGGCCCTTTTTAAGATAAGCTCCAGCTTTCTCTTCATCTTCTACAACGAGTAATTTCATATAAGAAAAATGCCTTCATTTCCTTGGATGTTATACATCGAGCTTGTGATTATATGATGGGTTAGAAATTTGATTTTTCGTATTATTATCAAACAACAAAACGTTTTCTATGACAGACGTAACACCATTTCCTTCTTGTGACACACATAGAGTATCTAGTAATGCACCAACCAAACTCTGAGTATGGCTATGACCAATGAAAACATCTAGTTGGTAATGTGTATTTAAAGCATGGGTATCAATTAGGTTTGCATGACTTCCACGCCCTTGTACTTGATAAATCGTGAAGTTTCGCACCCCTTCCTCTGCGAGAACTGATTCAATATCCTCAAGCTTTTGTTCCTGAAATATTACCGAAATTTTATCAATCATAGTTGCTCCTTAGCTCCTAGAACAAATTGATGCTCTAGGAGCTCTGCTGAGATTAGTTGTTGCTATCTCGTTCTTGATAATGAACATTAAGATGTACTTTGGCTACATACTCTATCTGACCTTGATTATTCAATCTTTCCTGAACAGTTACATACCCTCCATCTTTCAGGTGAGTAGAATTTCGAGCACTACCATAAGTTCTTACAGGGACCAGAGCTGTACTTAAATCTCGCCCGCTCATATCCTCAAATTCTGACAGTTTTTCCAGCCCTAACGTGTATGCTTGCTGTTTAGAGCTCACGGCATCAATAGAGACAGTTTTATGATCAACTCGACTTACATAATTGCCACCGGAATACAATGGTTGTGCAAATGATGCGGCACTAGTAAGTATAATAGAGCTAGTTAATAGAGTTTTGACTAATAGATTCATTATTATTTCCTTCTCTGTTTGGATGCTCTTAGTTTATCTAAACCAGTGTGACCGTTTTCGGCACTCAAACATGACATTTTTGTCATATTAAGATTTAGGAGGGAGACAATCGATAAACTTTTAACCGCAATAAAATCAAGCAACCCCAAAAATAGCCTTGCAGTGATTGCGATGAATCCTGTGGCTCTAAACGATAAAGAGCCGCCCAGTTAGCTCTGGCGGCTCTTTTTTACTCGAAAAAGTAAAGGGGATCTCTTTTTCTGATTACGAATATTTCATTGGTTCAGCTACTCATCATTTTTTTGCACTCTTCTGGCATGTCTTCCATGTTCATGCTTTGCATCATTTGCATGTGTTCCATCATTCCTTCGTGATCCTTCACTTGATCCGTATGAGGTCGATTAGCATGTACTTTCTCATTTTGAACGGCATGGTGGTCTCGATGCTGATCATCGATGGAACTTGTTGCTAGCACTGGCATCGCAACTAGACCACTTAATAACACTGATACATATAACTTTTTCATAAAATCACCTAACCCTTACTTATGCTTTGAACTGTTGATTGTTTTCAATTTTTTCCACCGATTGCTCGTTGGCTTCGGAGCCTTTCTTTTCACTCGGCATCATCATCTTCATCATTAAACCATGCATCGCTAAACAGATGATTAATGGAACAATCGCACTACTAAGGTATGCCCAACTAAACATCTCTTGGCTAGAAGAGAGAATAAATAATGGAATACCCACCATTAGTAACGCGCATAGAACCATCATCCATCCATGACCTTTATGATGACCATTCTTGTGACAATCTGATTTTTTGCTTTTCATTCTCTTGCTCTCCAAAATAACTTTAACTCGTTTAACTGAGATTCAGTTTATCGCAACGTTTAGATCAGGAGTGGGGAGGGATTCATGACAGTTTTGTCATCTTAGCCCTTTAAAACTACCAAGCGATTGGCGTTGGACTCCACCGTAAAAGAAGAACGCGGATATTGCTGCTTCGGCAATGCTTAGCTCTACCGTCATACGGGGCTATACTTCACAATATAAATGGAGCTGTTGTGTTTTTTTATATCCACAAATAGCTTGAAAATCTGCCAACCACGAAACAAGTAAACATAACACGTGTACTTTGATTACAGATGAATCTGCACATTTCGTTACTGTTTGTTTTGTGTTCAAAGTAGAATACCAACCTGCCGGTAAAGAGCTAATCTACTCCAGTGATTTCAACTGCTATTTGGCAACAACTTGGTAAAGCTTGACCGTTCCTGATTAAGTTTTTCATTTTCGTTTAATCTTGTGCCTGCAATGAGCTTTAATAGCAAAAGTGTTTCCCGATATCAGTCAAGATTAAACGCTTTGAAGTGATCGAAAGCGTTAGAATAATTTATGGTATAGCGATTTTACAGGCATGACTGTGATGTTTTTATTTTTTGAAAATCAATGAGATAGAAAATTGTTATGATTGTTTCTTTGTTTGGGGACCTTAGCCCGATTAAGCAGGCTCAGTACTCTGTCTTTCAGACTGTCTCGCGCGGTCAATCAAAGTCCTGGCATCTGCCAGCACTACTCTTGTAGGCTTGGCACTAGACATTAAGGGTAGGCCCTTTTGCAGGTAATTGTAGGTGCTTTCTTTATCCTCATTAAGCAGCTGTTTCATAGTTAGTTACGTGAAGTTGGTTACCTTGATGATGGTGCACATTAAGTTCTGTTCTCAAGCTCGTTGTAATGGGTTCAAGGGTATTTCGCTAGAAGATGACATTTTTATCATCTTCACGTCATGTAGGCATCAGGTGTGCCTATCTATGCTGTCTCTATGTCAAAAGACAATCTAGGAAAAATTATGAAACAGCCCCAAAACCCGCTCAATCTGCCTCGGCGGCGCTTTGTACAAGGACTGGCTGCGGGTGGTGTAATTCTGGGTGTCTCTCCCATACTGGCTTCAGCCCGCTCACCCGTCCCCACTACGTTAAACGGCAGTGTACCCGAACTGTCCGGTACCGAGTTCGATCTGGTAATTGATGAAACCCCAGTCAATTTTACTGGCAAAGCTCGCATGGCTACCACCATCAACGGCTCCATTCCAGGGCCTACCTTGCGCATGCGCGAGGGCGATACCGTCACCATTCGCGTCACCAACCGCCTGAAGGAGCCTACCTCCATTCACTGGCACGGCATTATTCTTCCCTTTGAGATGGACGGCGTGCCTGGCATCAGCTTTGCTGGCATTCCGCCCGGCGAAACCTTTACCTACCGTTACACTCTGGAACAGAGCGGAACTTACTGGTACCACTCTCACTCGGGCATGCAGGAACTGACCGGCATGTATGGTGGCTTGATTGTGGAGCCAACTGATGCTGATTCCATCAGTGCCAATCGGGAACATATGGTGGTTTTGTCGGATTGGACCGACGAAAACCCCATGCGGGTGTTCGGCAAACTGAAAAACCAGGGCGATTACTACAACTTTAACCAGCCAACGGTGGTGGATTTCTTTCGAGACATGGCCAGTGTCGGCCTCAGCGCATCGCTGGAAAAGCGACAGATGTGGAACAACATGCGTATGAGCCCCAGCGATCTAGCTGACCTGTCCGCGGAAACTCTGACTTATCTAATGAACGGTACCACGCCCGCCGGCAACTGGACAGGGCTGTTCAAGCCCGGGGAACGGGTACGGCTGCGATTTATCAACGGTGCTGGCAATACATTTTACGATGTGCGTATTCCCGGTCTGAAGCTGACTGTCGTGCAGGCCGACGGTGTTAACGTGAAGCCTGTGATGGTGGATGAATTCCGTTTTGGACCTGGAGAAACCTACGATGTGTTGGTAGAGCCCACCGCCGAGGCTTATACTCTGTTTGCCCAGTCCATGGACCGAACTGGTTATGCCCGGGGAACCCTAGCTACCCGCAAAGGGCTGAGCACGATAGTACCGCCACTGGATGAACCTCAAGCCCTGACCATGGCCGACATGATGGGCAATATGGATCATGGTGCTATGAATGGTATGGATCACAGTGCCATGAATGGTATGGATCACAGTGCCATGAATGATATGGCGAGCATGGACCATGCTGCCATGACTAGTAGTTTGGCAGCCGCTAGCAAGGAAGTCCGTCACGCCCGCACCGAATATGGCCCTAGCGTCGATATGCGAGTCGAAATGCCGCGAACCAACCTTGATGACCCCGGTGTAGGCCTGCGCAATAACGGCAGACGAGTACTGACCTTAGCAGATCTGCGCACTCCTAGTGGCCCCATGGATCCTCGCCCACCCGAGCGGGAAATTGAATTGCATCTCACAGGCAATATGGAACGCTACACTTGGTCGTTCGATGGCGTCGAGTTTGGGGGATCCACACCCATTCATCTAAGCTACGGTGAGCGGGTGCGCGTCATCCTGCACAACGATACCATGATGACACACCCCATGCACTTACACGGTATGTGGAGCGAGCTGGAAAGCCCTAGCGGCGAGTTTTTGTGCCGTCGGCATACCATACCAGTTCAGCCAGCCCAGCGTATCAGCTTTCTGGTCACCGCCGATGCACTAGGTCGCTGGGCCTGGCATTGTCATCTGATGTTCCATATGGACGCGGGCATGTTCCGCATGGTGGTGGTGTCATGAGTAAACAGAGAGCGATGATGAAACATTTATTGGGCGTGTTGGCGCTGACCGCTTTTCCTGCTCTAGCCCAAGTAGATCACGGCGAGATGAAAATGCAAGGCGGACAACCGCCAGTCGATGCCCGTGATCCTCATGCTTACTCCGGCGGTTACAGTCTGGACGAAGGCCCTTATGCTCTACCAGGTCCTCGCCAACTGAAATTGGCCGACGAGCATCTGTTTTACGGGGTACTGGCTGACCGGCTGGAGCGGCTGGACAACGGGGATGACCAAGTGCTGGCTTACGAGGTTAACGCTTGGGCTGGCCGTGACTACTCCCGCGTAGTGTTGAGAGCGGAAGGCGACATTGAACACGGAAGGCTGGCCGAAGCGAGTACCGAGTTACTGTGGCGTCATGCCTTGACCGGGTTCTGGAACCGAGACTTAGGAATACGTTATGACGCGGGTCATGGCCCAGGCCAAGGCTGGCTGGCCGCTGGTGTGTCGGGTCTTGCACCCTACTGGCTGGAGCTGGGCGCTACTGCCTATCTAGGCTACGATGGCCAGACTGCATTAGTGCTGGAGGCAGAATACGAGATTTTATTTACCCAACGGTTAGTTTTGCAACCGGCCATTGAACTCACTGCTTATGGCAGTAACGATGCTGAGCGAGGTCAAGGCAGGGGGCTCTCGGATGTGGTGACCGGTGCCCGGTTGCGCTATGAGATAAGTCGGCAGTTCGCTCCCTATTTAGGCTGGGAATGGCAGGCTTCCCTAGGTGAACGCGCGAATCAACTCAGGGAAGAACATGAGGCAACTCAGGAAAATCGCTGGGTAGCCGGGATCAGGTTCTGGTTTTAAAGCGACAAAGACTAATTTTTATTTATTAGGAGTATTAACCATGAAAACTACGTTACTGGTTTTAATTCTGTCATTATTGCCCGGCCTAGCACTAGCCGCGGGTGAACATGGCCATCATGAAGGCAATAACTCTGCTTCCATCCAACAGAGCACGCATGGAATGGGCCGGCCCGGTCAGCCGGCCGAAGTCAACCGAACCATTGTGGTGGAGATGGGCGACGATATGCGTTTCACTCCTGCCACCATTAAGGTAAAGGTCGGAGAAACTGTACGCTTCTTTGTAAAAAATGCTGGCAAGCTTAATCACGAGCTGGTGTTGGGCAACCTCGCCATGTTGAAGGAGCATGCCGATATGATGCGTGACATGCCAGGCATGCAACACGTCGAAGCCAATATGCTGAACCTCAAGGCCGGTCAGAAAGGGGGATTAGTGTGGCATTTTGATCAAGCCGGCACTGTGGACTTTGCCTGCTTGATCCCAGGGCATATGGAAGCCGGCATGAAAGGGCAAGTTCAGGTTTCACAATAGCTAATAGACCTTCCTTTAGGAGGACCTGTTAGTATGGGGGACGCTAGTCTGAAGACTTCAGTGCAAAAGCAAGTCATCGGATTTATGCCGCTGAGGATACGGTTTGGTGGTGCGCCCTTCTGGAACGATAAAAACGACTCCAGTGCTCAAGAGGTAACGGCATCCCATCAGAATTTGTCTAAACTCGCCCTGCAGCATTCGTCATCCGGATGATATAGTGTAGCGCTTGCGGACGCAATCGGAGTTAGAAATGGAACCGGGCACTTAGCAAATAATGCCTGTCTTTTGTGGCATTCAAATCCTGTACAATTCCGCCCTCAATCACCCACTGCTGATGAACCCGCTGTAATCCAGTAGCATCCCCCAATCGGGCCGGTTAGCTGGAGACAATCGATATTGCCAAGACACATCATAACGACCACTGGCGGGGCGATCTTCAATGCCCGCCTGGTACACGGCGTCAACATCAAATTCATTGCGAGCCTGAAAGTGTGTAAACACAAATCCGGCCTGGAAAGCTCCGTTTCGACCATTTTCAGTCGGAATAATGGCACCTCCAAGCAGCCCCAACCGACTGGTACCAGACCGACGGTCTTGCTGCCACAGGATATGCCGGTACAGGATCGATAAATCACCTTGCTGATCTGTACCGCCAGGTGACAATCGATAGGGTAATCCCAGTAATAAGGTTTGGTTTGCACTCAAACCGTAAGCGACATTAGCTGATAAGACATTGGTATCAACATCCTGACTGTGTTCATACACAAAGCGGACTACTGCTCCATCTTTTTCAACCGGTAGCGCCACTAATGATCGCAACCCCATGCCATGGACAGGTGCAACAGCGCTCAACAGACAGCTTAAACCCAGGACAGCAAGAACGTTATTCTTTGTTTTCTTCATCACTGATAACCGTGACTTTGACCGGCGTAAAACCCGCATCCAGTATAGCTTGCTTAATGGTTTCAACGTTCGGTGTATCGCCATCTGTTTCAAGGCGAACTTTGTTGGCTTTCAAGCTGACCTGAACCTTGAAAACCGAAGGCATAGCCGTTAGTTTACGCTCCAGACTATCGACACAAAAAGCGCATGTCATGCCATGGACCTCGACCTCAAGCGTCTTCGCAAAAGCAGTCTGAACCATCATCATCGCTATCGCCAATAACCTAAGTGTCAACCATCGTTTCATTTTACCCCCTCCTACCAGAAAGCCTGCCGAATCGGCAGTAGTAAGTAGCTGAAGAAAAATCCAATGCTCTAGATACTGACGCTGATCCAGAATATCCACCGATTCCAACGTTTGGTTTTCTGGCAGAGTGCTGCCAACGTCGGATCGGTAGGACACCTCTGATTCGGTCGCCAAATCATCCAGGCCAGAAACAACAGTAATAGTGCCGACAAACTTAAAGTCCCTAGCTTGTGTTCGGCAAGAAATAGTAACCCCGGAACGTTGTAGTTCAGGCTGGCCATCGCAGCACCAAACCCTAAAGACACCATCAGCACCGGTAAAGCACAGCATATTAAAGTGCTGCTGGTTACGAACAGGGTCAGCCATCGTATCCAGGATTTATCTGGCAGGTTACTCTCCACGGCAACACCCTCCCATAGACTCGGATGTGCCTTGAAGTTGGATCGGTGGACAAGGCACTGAGCCATAGGAACAGAAAACACAACAGTCCCCAGACTTCGGTTTAAGTAAAACATGGCAATTTGAGCATTCGTGAAACCACTGGCACGCATCCAGAGGCATGGTGAGTATTTCCTGATATCCACAATCTGGGCAGGTCAGTTCTGATTGCTCTACAAGGTCTTTCATCAATAATCGCCTGGTTCGTTGATAGATGTCTGTTAGTATAAAACCTATAGTTACTACAGGTTCAAGGTACAATGAAATGAATTCGCCCCAATTTTCAATCGGCCAGGTCGCCGAACGTGCTGGATGTAAGGTGGAGACTGTACATTACTACGAAAAAACCGGGCTGATGCCTGATCCGCCACGAACTGAAGGCGGCCATCGCGTATATGCCTTGTCGCATGTTAAGCGGCTCAATTTTATTCGCCGCAGCCGCGAGCTAGGATTCAGCATCGAGCAAATAAAAGAATTACTGAAATTCATTGATGAGCCAGACCACTATTGTGGCGAGGTGAGAGCAATGGCAATGTTACAAGCCAGAGCTGTCCAGCAGAAAATAGACGATCTGCAAAGGCTTAAAAAGGCATTAAATACGATGGTTAGCCAATGCAAAGGAAATCGTTATTCTATTGATGACTGTCCGATTATTGATGCGCTTTATGTAGAGAAATAGCGTGAGAGAAGGGTTTTACTGTAACTCGTCGTTTTCGAGGGTGCTCCACAGCCACAATGTGCAGGCTCGAGTTCTAGTCAAAAGGACTCGCGACAACGGTAATAGCCATGATGTTAAAACCATTGCCGCAATTATGAAGTGAAAGGAATTATCTCGCGGCAAATTATCGCTTTGTTTATGGATATACTAGAGCCTGCGACTCTGGTCCGTGATGCGTTGTTGAAACAACCCAATACGAGTCGAGATGCACCAAACATTCAATACATTGAGCTAATTATACTCCGATTAGGTGGCCTCTGAACCCAATCAATCTCGAATAGCTAATAATCTTGCCTATTCAAACTAGCGAAAACCACGCCAATTAGTTGTATTAGTATTGACACTATGATTATACACCTGAAAAAAAATCAATTTCCAAGTACAGTATACTGCCAAAATAGGTGATAAAATTTTCAATGAGTATGACCTCTTGTAGCAATATGTACTACAAGAGGTGTAATATCGCATCTAATTATTACTGTCGCGTTCTTGATAATGTACTTGTAAATGGACTTGAGCGACATACTCCATTTGTCCTTGACTATTTAGCCTTTCTTCGACTGTGACATATCGCTGTTCTTTAAGGTGGGTTGAGTTTCTATTACTACCGTAGTTTCTAACTAACATAAACTCTGACTCGAGCTCTTTTCCGTTCATGCCCTCTAACTCTGCTAACTTTTCCGCACCTAATTTATAAGCGAGCTCCTTAGAGCTAGTTGCTTGTGTCAATACTGTTGCATGATTAACTCTACTCACGTAGTTACCTCCCGAATACAAAGGCTGAGCGACAGTCACTGCACTAGTGAACAAAATAGAGGTAGTCAGAAGAAGCTTGTTAAGAGTATTCATATGTCTTTCCTTTTTGGTGTTGATGAATTCAATTTAGCACCTTCGTTCTGACTCTATTGGTATCCATTTATGACATCTTAGTCATAATTGTAACTCCGACCACGTTTCCTTTATTAATACGTAAGACAAACTCAACTTAAACTAATGTAGAGGCGTCTGTCGAAAGTTACACCAATAAGCTGTAGAACCTGAATTACCAAAACTAGTAACGGTTGCTTATATAGCCTTTTCTACCTTTCCAAAAATCAGCAGCTAGTGAGCCCTTTATTTGCTAAATCTAAAGCAAAGGCTACTTTTCAGTTGTAAAGTAGCTCTTTGTCCAATGGGGATAGGAAGGCCTTCCCATTATATAAACACCCTCATGCTCTCCAAATAAATTCAACTCAGTTAACTGAACCTCAGTTTATCGCAACGCTTAGATCAGCAATGGAGGGGCGGATTTATGGCATTTTTATCTTCTTAGTTTTTTTTCTTACCCCAAAACCACCAGACTATAAACACGGTTGCTGTAAGACCTAAAAAATTAACTAACATGGTATTACTCCTCATTGGTTGTAGGGGCTGAAGGTGGGGTATATAAGCGCAAGCGGTTCGCATTGGTTACGACGGTAACAGAGGACAGTGACATCGCTGCCCCAGCGATGATCGGACTTAATAGCCACCCTGTGAACGGAAACAGAAGCCCTGCAGCCACGGGAATACCTAAGCTGTTATAGATAAACGCCCCCCACAAGTTCTGCTTAATATTCTTCATTGTGGCAGTACTGATCCCAATCACATCTGAGATACCGTGGAGTGAGCTGCGCATCAAGGTAATATCGGCACTTTCAATCGCGACATCCGTACCACTGCCAATAGCAAAGCCAACGTCTGATTGAGCAAGTGCTGGCGCATCATTGATACCATCACCGACCATGCCAACAACATGCCCTTTCGCTTGCAACTGCTTAATCCAGTGAAGCTTATCCTCAGGCATCAATTCCGCGTGATATTCATCAACATTCGCGAGTGATGCCACCGCTTTCGCTGTATTGTGATTATCCCCTGTTAGCATCACGACATGGATGCCTTGCTGGTGAAAACGATTTATCGCACTTCGAGCATCATCTCGAATCGGGTCACTGATACCGAACAGCGCTTGCACTTGATCGCCTATCGCAAAATACACCACTGTGTTGGCTTCTTGCTCCCACTGAAAAGCATACTCTGCTACCGATTCAACATTGACGTTAAACTGGCTCATCAGCTTGCGATTGCCAAGCAACACGCGTTGACTCGCATACTGAGCCTGAATACCAAGTCCAGTTAATGACTCAAAATCTGACACTTCTGGTAGGCTCGCTTCATCATGTACCTCACTTTGAGTAAATGCGATTAACGCTTTCGCTAGTGGATGGTTAGATCCCTTCTCCAAAGCATTGACCAGAGGCAGCAGCTCTGAATCTTCTGACAACGAGACAAAATTGGTTACTTCAGGTTTACCTTGAGTAATCGTGCCAGTTTTATCCAATACGACGACATCCAATTCACTGGCTCTTTGCAGCGCTTCACCATTTCGGATTAGCCCGCCAAACTCGGCTGCCTTACCGACACCGATCATAGTAGAAATCGGCGTTGCAAGACCAAGTGCACATGGGCATGCGATGATCAACACCGAGGTTGCTGCCACAATCATATAAACTAAGGAAGGTTGAGGACCAAAGTTATACCAAGCCAGTGCTGTAAGAATCGATAGAATCATCACGGTTGGTACAAACACTGAAGACACTTTATCGGCTAGCTGACTGATTGGTGGCTTTGAGTTTTGCGCGTTCGACACCATGCTGATGATCTGAGCAAGAACAGTATCACTGCCCACTTTCTGAGCCTCAAAAACGAAACTTCCGTGGTCATTAATTGTCCCGGCAGACACTGAGCTGCCCACTTGTTTAACCACAGGAATAGGCTCTCCAGTGAGCATAGACTCATCAATCGTTGTTTCACCCTCTGTAATCACACCATCAACTGGGACCTTTTCACCGGCTCTAACGCGAATCAAGTCGCCTGCGATAACTTGTTCAATCGGTAAAGACATCTCTTTGCCGTCACGAATCACCATGGCAGTTTTGACTCTCAAGTCAAGTAAACGCTTAATAGCCTGCGAAGTTCTGCCTCGCGCCTTTAACTCAAGCGCCTGTCCTAAATTGATTAAGCCAATGATCATGGCTGTAGCTTCAAAGTAGAGATGCCTTGCACTTTCCGGTAGCCACTGCGGCCCAACAACGACCACCATTGAATAGAGCCAGGCGGTACCCGTTCCCAGCGCTATCAACGTATCCATGTTCGCATTACGGTTCAGAAAGGCCTTCCAAGCTCCAGTAAAAAAGTGCTTACCCGCACGGACTAAAATGAAAAATGTCACTAAGCCTACGGCCAACCATAGTAACTGCTCAGATTGCGTATTGACATTCATTGGTCCGCCGAACAGACCGTATACCATCAACGGTACGCCAAGACCAAGACCAATAACGCTTTGTTTTACTTTAAAGCGATACTCCTCAGCTTCACGCTCTTCTTTGAGGTCACTTGCTAACGCCTGATCGACAATTTCTTCTGCGTCATATCCTGCGCCTCGTATCGCCTCAATAAGTACGCTGGCAGGCTGACTTGAAACCACGGTCGCCGTGCGATTAGCAAAGTTCACGTCAACAGAGTCGACTCCTGACACCGATATAAGCGCACCTTCAATCGTATTAACACAACTTGCGCAAGTGACACCAATTAATGACAGCTCAATACTGACATCCACCGCCTGTGTTGTTTTCACTTTATTCGATTTAATGACGTCCGTAGTTTGTGGTTGTGTGTCATCGGTATTACCGCTATAACCCAGTTCGGCTAATACGCTTTCAATGTCATCGCCGTTCAAACTGCCATTCACCACCAATGTTTGTTTGTCTAAATCAACAACTACCTGAGCGGAGGCATCCAGTTCAACTATTGCTTTAGTGATTTTACCCACACAGTGTTGGCAAGTAACATTAGATACTGATGTACGATACTCTTGTTGCGTAGGTATTGAAGCTGCATATCCTAACTTTGCAATGACTTCTATCGCGCTTTCCGGCATTAACGTGGTAATAAGCTCTGCTCTATGTTTGGTATCATTAATAGTGAAAGATACATCAGGGTCTCGTTCACGTAACCCATCTACAATTTTAGCGACACATCGGCCACAATTAATGCCGGAAAGTGCTAGTGAATACTGTGTTGTGTTCATGTTAGTTTTCCTCGGGTAGTACTTGATGGTGCTTCTCAGACCAGTCTTCGATTAGGCAACACAATGCGTTGCCGTTGGGATCCATATCCGGTTTTTTATCCCACTCTGTGTAAGTCGCTTCCATCATGGCTAAATGGCGCTGGTATTCTTCGATTTTTTGCTTGGTTTCTACAATTTTATCAGTCAGCATTTGCCTTACAGCAGGGCAAGGAGTCAGTCCTTGCTCAGAGTAATCAATGATTTCTTGAATCTGACTAAGACTAAAACCAATAGCTCTTGCATGAGAAATGAACTTCAGGCGATTAACCGCACTTTGGTGGTATATCTTGTAGCCATTGTTAGGATCTCGCTCTGCATAAAGAAGACCTTTTCTGGTGTAAAACCTGACTGTTTCAGCAGTCACACCTGCTGCTCTCGCAATTTCAGTTGTCAACATAATCCATGCCTCTGAAGGTTTAGTGCACATGAAACTTTGTTCGTTTTATGTTGCTAGCCAAAAATAAATGCGACTAAAAATATAATCACAAACAACCCAATAAACAGTTTAAGTAACAACTTAGGGTCACTGCTCCCACCGTTTGGGGCTTTGTTACAACAACTCATAACTATCTCCAATTCGTTACCAATGTGTATTAGTTGTAGCTTAAAACCTATGTGTTAGACATAGGTCAAGCGTATTGAGAAAAATTCAAGAGGAATGTTATTGGTGAGGGATAAATTGGGATCTAATTGCAATAATGTAATGAACATTAACTCTAAATGATCTGGAGGCTCTCCGGATTCAGGTAGTGCCACGAATCGCTTAACCACATAGCTAAAAACACTAGAGTTTCTCAGCAACCCTCCCTGCCCAATCTAAGATTGATTCGATTGGAATACCTGTCGGGTGCCCTTCTACTGACTTAGGGTGAGATATACCAATATGCTTTTTGAAGCCAAACATGGCATCCATTTCTTGTGTTGGCCATCCAAGAGACTTTGTCACCACGCCTATTTTAATTCGAGAAAACTGTTCTTTCCAATTACGAGTATCGTTCTGCCGCACGCATTTGGTTGAGATCCATTTATTCAGGCCTGTTACATCTATCTCAATCAAGTAATTAATATGGCCGTTCCGTTCAACGACAACGCAACGAATCGTTCTCTTGGCACCAGAGTCAATCAGGTGACATTTACTACGCCCAACCTGATCCAGCTCGTGAGTATAAGAATCAATGATTGTACAGGCGTATTTTTCCTCTAGCATTTGCACCATCATGTTAAAGGCCGTAAAGCGAGAGGCATACTCCTCAGACCTATCAGTACCATCTTGCATACCTCCACCCATGTCTGCCGAAGGTATCTCACCATTACTGCCAGGCTCATTGGTACTGACCTTATCACCAGCTTTCTTAGCTGCATCTTTGCTTCTATCTGGTCGATGACTCCTTTTGGGTGTTGTTGCTTTCGACGTTGAAAAACTATTTTTAAACCTTACTGAGCAGGTATTTTCACCTAGCAAGAAGGCGTGGTTAGCATCGGACGCCTCGCGATCATCATCGATAATATGATCTTCTGGGCGCTCATACGGTTCCGGGCCTTCACCACCACACGTTGGTTTTTGACCTTCATCTGGATGCGTAAAAGACGGGTTATGGAAGTAGACCCGAGACGGCATTTGAGCATTAATTTCAATATCTGTGATCTTTTCCACCAGAAAATAGCGACCACTTGCATCAAGCCTGCCTTCGTATTCGAAAGACCATCCAGCCATTTGTGGCGGATCAAAGTGAAATAGCCAACGCTTATACCCCGCAGACACATCTCGTTCCTTTTCGACGTTGAAATATCTAAAAATCGACTCAAATGAACGCTTTGCATTGCTATCAATAAGCAACCAGCTCAACATTGCTCTCGTTGCTGAATCATTGAATGCCGAAGGAGGAAAGTTTGATGTTTGCAACACTTCGATATTGGCATAGTCCTCCTTGGTGTTTACTTCGACCTTGAAGTCTGTAAGCAAACGAGAAGACATTAATGACGCTCGCGATAAGTACGAGCTGGCATAAAATAGGACCCTTGCCAGCTCAAGCTGAGGAATAACCAGTGTAGGGGCAGCGCCTCGGTCTAATATAAATGCATGTTGCTCTGACTCTTTCTTTCTCAAAGACTCTGCTGACTCTGAGTCAGGGAACTCACTCAAACTACTGTGTCGAAGGAACTCATTACTTCTAAATTTGTGACTTCCTCGTTTAGCGTAACTTTCTGATAACCCTCTTTGATTAATTATTTTTCCTCGATACAAAGCAGGAACGTTAGAAAATGCAGTCGCATGAAAATTATTTTTCTGCTGTGGTGGATAGCACCAAACTTCAATTGAAGGCCGGTAAGACGAATCACTTGTTCGTACTAATACTTTACCTGTATGGACTATACGTACATCATCGTCACACTTGTAAAACCTAGCTCCCATATCATTTCCTTATTTGATGTTTGATCCTATAACTACCCAGTCGAGCAAATCGTCAACGATTGGCAGTATTCTTTCTTTCGGGAGACTTGCTGAACGCATCAATTTCCAGCGACTCATTCCTGAACCTTTTTTTGATTTTGCAATTACTGCCATGACTAGCCGACGAGCTTGAAACTCAAAGACGCTTTCTTGATACCGATTCACAGTAAGAGATAGTAAGGGTAATAAGTTCAGTTTTTTGCTCACCGAGCCGTAATCATCTAGCTGCTTAAGTAAGAAATTTTTGCTTCTTCGAGGGCCATCAATAACGGTATCTAATCGTTCGACAATCCTAATAAGCTGCTTAGTTAGTGAGCGGTCTCTTGCGTTCCAATCTACTTTTTTCTGCCTTACATGAGATTGGGATTGATGGACTCGATTGAAAGCTAATAGCCAATCTCTATCATTTCGGTAAAGCCAAGCATACAGTGCACCGCCACCTCGAAGTTTGCGTGCTTTCTTAATCGGGGTCTTCCCTATTAAGTCACGCCACTGATTACGTTTTTTCTCATTAGAGTTTGGCACAAGATGAACGTTGTCCTTCGAGAAGGATATCGTCGCTCCCTCTTTTGATTTTACTTCTTTGATGATTTCACCAACCGACATTTCGGGAATAAAAGCAGACCAAACCATTAAGTGCTGTAGGTAGCTAAAAGCTTTACGATGACGGCGAAACAACGTGCGAAGCCAGTTAGTATCTCTATCAGAATTGATGGTTAGCTCAGGGGTAACGATCTTGCTTACAACTAAGTCTGCAATCTTATCGTGAGCAACCTGTTTAGGACCTTTTCCACACCCAAAGTCGTGTGCTAGATGATTGTAGAAAAGGCTCCATTGATGCTGAGTCGGGGAGTCTTGGGCTGGTAAACACATGACCTCTTTAGCTTTGCTAGCTAAGTAAGCAAACCGCTGCGCTGTTACATTATGGTCGTTACATAAAAGGGGCTGACATCGTATTCGGCTACATGCATGGTACGTGTGCCTACTGTCATGGTAAGAGGTTGTCGATTGACTTAGAAGTCCATGCTTAGGGCAGTAAGGTAAAGATGGCAAAAACCACAATCTAGACCAATAACTTTCCCCATATTTTTGCTTTTGTTCCGCGACACAAGCTGGGCAAACACAAAAGTTATCCGACGTTTTTACAATAGAAGCTGGGGATCCTAGCATTAGATGAACAGAGCCCTTAGCGCAACGTTCCATTCGCTCCATCGCTCTAATCCTAATGCTTTCATCAACAAAAGGAGCGTAAATCGGGAACATTGTATGTTCATAAATAAGCTGTTGGACGTCAAATCGTCCCGTATTAATGAGCAGCTCTGATATCGACGATAAATGACTAGGCAGATCAATTGTCGCAATCACTTTTCTGTCACCAAACACTTCACTTAGTAGCTGTTTAGAGCTTGTTATCGCACTGCGAATTCCAGCTCTAGCTACCAAGCTATAGATTAATTCATCTGGGTATGGCACAGGGAAGCAGCGCAATATTAAACCACCTTTTCTAGCAATGACTGAATGTCTAAAATCAAACCCGACTTTGACATTGCGGTGTACACTTCGCTATCAGAATCAGATTGAGAGTGAACAAACCTCAAATCCTCACTATCAAGGGTATGCCATTGCGTCTGTTTAATTGAGGATGCCCTCTTGCCCTTACTTGACTTAGCCTCTGTTTTAGATTGTGTCTGTTCAGGGCTAATGAGTTGCTCATGTACCAGTGGCAGTAAGCTGATCCACGTCAAATCAGGATGTAGATCAAATAGCTGTCGTATTACAGGAGCCAAAAACGTTGAATCAAACTCATCTTTTAAGGCCATATATACACGCCGCTCTTCATCGGTTCTGAGTTGTTGATATGCAAACTCCTCCGGCGTCTGCTGAACAGTTGTTGCTACCTGTTTTTGCAGCTCAAGCAACCTTTTATCAGTGTTGCTTAGTTTAAGATCTGAAAACTTAATCATTTCTTCGGCATCACCCGAGCGAAGAGCTGCTAGCATTGGGTGAACAGGTTTTAATTCATCCTCGTAAACCTGTTGCATTAATTTAGGTGTGATCCTTTCTACTTTTGTCGCGATTGCTCTCAGCTGACACAAGACATATAGCTTAACCACAATATCCAAGACACCTTGGCTTAGGTCATACCATAGAGAACGAATGTCATCCGACAACACCTCATCACGTTTTTGTAGCCATTGAAGAGTCCATAACTTATCCGTGAGCGCTTTCCATTCTCTTCCTTCTTCCATTGGATCCCAAAAAATCGCTCCAAGACCAGAGCCTCGCCTTGCAGATCTCATATCAGCCTCAAATATCTCGCGGGCTCGTGGTGTTCCAACCAAAATCACAGGAAGGCCAATGGTATTTACTAATGTCACAAAGAAATTAAGCATTTTCTCAGAGCCACCAGAGCGAGAACGGCTAAGGTGCTGTATTTCGTCAATAATAAGAACACCAACTGCATGAGCGTTTGCAACCTGAGCCATTGCAGCTA
Organism: Vibrio sp. TRT 29B02; assembly: GCF_050113655.1. Taxonomy (NCBI): domain Bacteria; kingdom Pseudomonadati; phylum Pseudomonadota; class Gammaproteobacteria; order Vibrionales; family Vibrionaceae; genus Vibrio; species Vibrio sp. TRT 29B02. The sequence continues at coordinate 16,994 of NZ_JBNJOJ010000027.1, read as the reverse complement.
AAAGTGTTTCAATACTCGGTCTTTTGCTCATCGAGTATTGTCTTTCGTAGTTGGATGTCCCTAATGCTCTATCCATCGCACGAAAAAAGTTCAAGCACAGCTCTTTCAGTGATCCATCATGGGAGCAGTCAATTTTTAGATAAACGACTTGCTCAAGATTTCTGTCAGGGTGGTAAATAACTTGAGGGTATAACGACAAAAGCTGCTTGATCGCCGTTGTTTTGCCATTTCCGCTACATCCAATCAATGTCATGCTTTGGGCTGTAGAACTAACTTCCGTGAACTTTATCGCCTTCAAATCACCAGATAAAACACGCTCGTAACCATTTTGTATATGTCTTGCCCAATCACCTGTTTCGGGATTTCTTCCAACATAGCCACGCCGTATCATCAATGAAAGTCGTTCATGCAACTGTATGTGCTGACTGAGGGGCTGGAAAAAATCATCAATAACACGACAGATACTATGCGCTCTTTCGATGCCATTTCGATGGATATCTTCTGCGGCACACCTTAACGAGCCCTTCAGAGCAATCGAGTCGTCTAGGAAACTATTTATCGGTGGTAATGCCTCTATCAGCGGGTTATTTCGATAAACTGAGAGCGTAGCACTTTGATAGACGGCTACTACACGATGATCTTGGCTTTTCTTCATCAGTTATCATCCTCATCATCAAATAGCTCCGGAATGAAATCAGGCAGTTGATAACTTTCCTCCTCTCCCTTTATAGGTATCACCGACGCGACTTCTTCTTGTTTAGCCCTAACTGGCTGTATTGCTAACTCCTTTCTCTCTTGCTCTCGAACATTCCGTTTATTGCCTTTGATGTCATTTATCTTTTGCGCGTTGCTCAGTGTACTGGTTTTACGATTCTTTGTAGCTTTCTTCAGTTTCTTTTCAAGAAGATCATCAAAATCTCGTTCTACGGTTGCAAATTGATACTTAGCTTCAGCTAAAGTCTGCTTTTGAGCTGCTTGACGTTCCCATACTTGATACCAAGTTAGATCACGGAACTCTCTACTTCGACTAGAAAGATCACAAACCCAAAATGTATTTTTTCCTTCTTCAGGAAACAGATATATGTGATTAGCAGAACCAAGCTCATAGGCTGCAAATAGTTTTTTAGGTCTAGATACTTCCGAAGAACGGTGCATCCAACCTGTCTGAATAATTTCTTTTCCTGTGTAGGTTAATCCCCATAACTTTACGCCTAACTCGGATACAGTGACCTTTTGACGCGGTAACAGCAGTATCTTTGCAATATCCGTATCGATGGCTCGTAAGCGCCCAGTGCGATGCTGTAGTCCCCATCTCCAAAGCTCAATAGGGATCGATGGAAGGCCTTCTGGCATATCAGGAGCACGATCGTACTTTTCTAACGGTTTGTTTAAGTTGTGAGCAAGTATTGAATAGAGCAGTATTTCAATAAAATCTGATCTCGCCACAGCAGCTTCAACTCTATAATCTCTTTCACCATGCTTCTTAACCTTGTTACCAGTTACGACACCTGGCATATAGGGCTTAAACTTAGCTTGCAACGTGCCAAATGATCTCTCTACGATACCTTTGGCGTCACCCCGTCGAGGGGGAGCACTTTCAAGGCGAACTCCTATAGCATCAACCAAATAATTGGCTTGATGGCTCATCAATTCACCGCGATCGGCTAACAGAACATCAGGAATACCTACACATGGCCACTGCTCTTCAGAAATATCGATACCATATTCTGCACAGGCTTTTACTTTGCTATCAAAGCTGCATATCAGTGCCTTCATTGCAACGGGAAAAGATGGGTTATCGAAACCGATATAAAAGCCAGCAACCATGCGGCTAAAAACATCAATGACCATATAAATTGTCGGCCGACCAATAACCTTGTCCGGGTCATCGTCATCTACTAGGTAAATATCGGCGATGGTAGCATCAATTTCGTATCGACTACCTGGGCCTAACGCTTGCTCGGTAGCTGTGCCATGAAGTGGTCTAACGTCTTTGTTGTAATTTCCTTGAGGCGTCTGAACAGTGAGCTGAGTGGCCTTTGTATACTCGGTTTTGTAAAAGTATTGAAACTGACGAAGTGTCGGAATTTCATGCTCTTCAGCTTCAGGGTGTTTGAGCTTGTAAGCCTTAGTAAACTTGATATACGAATACCGAATTGAAAAGCCTTTATCGTTCATCAGATACTTATCACAAATGATTCGAAATTGCTTTCTGACACTTTCGGTTACAGGCTCTCCGCGACCAATGCCATATATCCTCTGTCTACCAGCTTTGCTAGTCGTGAAGTTTCTTCTTTTTCCACCTGCACCAGAGTTTTTATAATCAGGTAAAAGAGCATTCTTAATCTGACCCCTTTGCCAATAGCGCCTTAAGAGTCGATAGATCGTAGGTTTTCCTTTACCCGATTCAGCAATAACCTGATTAAGCCTGCTCGCTCGAACTCGCTTGTCAAATGCCTCTTCGCCTTCAACGATAGGCTTTATCAGTTCATAGTTGCGTTGGCTTTCCAAATAACTACTAGATGCTTCGTCCCAAGACTCACCTTGGAGGTATGAGTAGGGGTCAGGGATCTTTTCTAAACGCCCCTCATCAGTCCAATTGAAGCATTCATCAAAATAGACTCTTTCAGGTAAACCTTTGTTCTCATCAATAGCAATCCAATAGAAGTAGCTTGTCTCAGTAAAAAGAATGCGATAAGGCTTGCCATCAAATGATAGGGTTTCATTAACTCGCCACATAGCTGTGCCCCTCATCAAAAGCTACACCTCTAAATACAAGGTCTCTTGCTCGCAAGCTATGGAAAGGATATCGAATATCAAACGTGATAAGCCTAGCAGCGCACATCAATCGAAGATCGAACATAGAGTCTCCTAACTTCTGTCCATAAGCCAACTCATATTCTTTTGCAATTTCAACCACTTTTTTGTCAGGAATGCGAGAGAAATAAGCTTTCATGTGGTTAAACGTTAGCAAAAGCTCATCGGTAATCAATTCATCGAAATACCCTTTGACGCCATATAGCCACTCAATATTATCCACAACGACTTTATCTATTTCTTTTTCCGTGACTAGGAACCACGGGATCTTTTTTAACTGCCAATAACGACGTTCAATTTCAAGTTTTTCGATAGTTCTTGAATCTTTAAGGGCATTTTTATACTTGGCTTGGATAACAAATCTAGGCTGAACTTTAGAAGAGGTGTTGACAAAAAAGTCTGACGACATCACTTGATTAACCCCATTTTGTGCAGGGTGCCAAAGCTGATGTTCCTGGCAGATATTTAGCGTGTCATCCCTATTGAGTGGAAACTGCTCACGAATGTCAGTTACGGCAGGGTTATGATCAAGAAGGAGAAAAATAGCGAATTCAAGGTCCGATAGCACATGATGAATGCGGCTCGTTAGGTGAGAGTAGACTCTTTGAGATCTACCTTCGGATGGAACCTCATTCACGTACAGCCACGGTTTATAGTTAGAAAGCTTTCCTGAACCTCGGCCTTCTTTAATCCGCCTGATGATTTGTTTTTCAGTTAAAACATACTTTGATTTTGCCATAACAAAAACCCGGTTAACTTTTAATCAGCTTAACCGGGTTTAAAAAGTTTTCAACTTTAATGTCTTAGTTTCAAACTTTATTGTTTAGTTTCAAACTTTATTGTTTAGTTTCAATCTTTATTGTCTTACGACAACCATTTCTGCGGTTCGAAAAACCGTTATTCCACCGTTACCGCTTTGGCTAGGTTACGGGGTTGGTCAACATCAGTACCTTTGATCAGAGCCACGTAGTATGACAGCAACTGCATCGGGATGGTGTAGTAGATTGGTGCGGTAATGTCGCTAACGTGAGGCATAGTGATGATCTTCATTGTCTCATCCGCTTCAAAACCTGCGTCTGCGTCAGCAAATACATACAGTAGACCACCACGAGCTCGGACTTCTTCTACGTTCGACTTTAGTTTCTCAAGTAGATCATTGCTTGGTGCAACCACAACAACTGGCATATCAGCATCAATCAATGCCAAAGGACCATGTTTCAATTCACCTGCCGCATAAGCTTCAGCATGAATGTAAGAGATCTCTTTAAGTTTAAGAGAAGCTTCCATCGCAATTGGGTAGAACTCACCTCGGCCAAGGAACAGAGTATGGTGCTTGTCAGCGAAGTCGGTCGCCAATTCCTCAATGTCTTTTTCAAAGGAAAGCGCTGCGTTGATTTGTTTTGGTAACGCATGCAATGCTTCTACGATCTCTTTCTCTTTTTCTTTAGTGATACGGCCTTGTTGCTTGCCCAAAGCAGTGACTAGCATAAGTAACGCAGATAGCTGAGTAGTGAACGCTTTCGTTGAAGCGACACCAATTTCTACCCCTGCGCGAGTCATAAACGCAAAATCTGATTCACGTACTAGCGATGAACCCGCTACGTTACAAATGGTCATTGCCGCCATGTAACCTTTCTCTTTTGCTAGGCGAAGAGCTGCAAGGGTATCCGCCGTTTCACCAGATTGAGACAAGGTAATCAGCAAGCTGTTTGGACGAGTGACAAACTTACGGTAACGGAACTCTGATGCAATTTCTACATCGCAGCTTACGCCAGCAATATCTTCAAACCAGTAACGAGCAGTCATACCAGCATTGTATGACGTACCACAGGCTACAATTTGGATATGCTCGACTTTGCTTAAGATCTCTGCCGCATTGACCCCAATAGATTCCGTTACGACCGAATCTGAAGTGATACGTCCTTCCATGGTGTTGATTAAAGCGGTCGGCTGTTCGTAGATCTCTTTTTGCATAAAGTGACGATACTGACCTTTATCACCCGCATCATGCTCTGCATTGGACTCAATGATTTCACGCTCAACACGTTCACCACTCTCATCAAACACAGTCACCTCACGGCGGGTAATTTCAGCTACGTCACCTTCCTCAAGGTACATAAAGCGACGAGTTACGTTAAGCAGTGCCAGTTGGTCTGAAGCTAGGAAATTTTCGCCTACACCAAAACCAATGACGATTGGGCTGCCTGAACGCGCAACCACAATACGAGAAGGATCTTTACGATCCAAAGCCACGGTACCGTATGCACCATGCAGCTGCTGAGCCGTTTTTTGAAACGCTTCGAGTAACGATTGCGAGGTACGTAGCTCCCATTCGACTAGATGAGCAATAACTTCTGTATCTGTTTGAGACTCAAATACGTAACCACGTGATTTCAATAATTCACGTAACTCTTCATGGTTTTCAATAATACCATTGTGCACAACGGCAATATCACCTGACATATGAGGGTGTGCATTGATCTCTGAAGGCTCGCCATGAGTTGCCCAACGTGTATGGGCAATCCCTGTACCACCAATAACTTGCGCCGCATCTACAGCATCAGCAAGTTCTTGCACTTTACCTAAACGGCGCAGACGAGTCAGATTAGAATTGCTATCAACAATCGCAACCCCCGCTGAATCGTAGCCACGGTACTCTAAGCGACGTAAGCCTTCGACTAAGATTTCTGCAACATCTCGCTGTGCTACCGCACCGACGATTCCACACATAGTTCAACTCCCTTGTGTTTGTTCCGATTGGCAGCAAGCAAAGGCCATATTCGGAGAGTTAAGTTTTATAAATTTGGTATTTTGGTTAGGCGCAAACCACTTTCACGCCATGAGATTCAATTTTTTCTTTAAACTCTGGGTTTAAGTCTTTGTTTGTAATCAATATGTCAATCACATCCCAAGCCAGTTCTAGGTTAGGGATCTTGCGACCAATCTTTTCTGATTCCACCATAACAATGACTTCCCGCGATACTTCAGCCATAACTTTACTCAGGCCAACCAACTCATTGAACGTAGTTGTACCACGTTCGAGATCGACACCATCCGCTCCAATAAACAATTGGTCAAAGTCATATGATCGTAGAACAGATTCTGCCACCTGCCCCTGAAACGACTCTGAATGTGCATCCCAAGTGCCCCCCGTCATTAGCAAAGTCGGCTCACTTTCAAGTTCATTAAGTGCATTCGCAACATTGAGTGAGTTGGTCATCACGATAAGCCCTCTCATCCCATCAAGCTGCTTGATTAACGCCCCTGTAGTGCTACCACTATCGATGACAATACGGTTATGCTCTCGAATCAACTTTGCGGCGGCTTGAGCCAACTCATTCTTTCGAACCGAAACATTTTCACTCATTTCATCGCTAACGACTTCTTTCGGTAATGCTATCGCACCACCATAGCGACGAAGTAGCTGCCCATTCTTTTCCAAAGAAGCCAGATCCTTTCTGATCGTTACCTCAGATGTTTCAAACTGAATGGATAGAGCTTCGACACTGACTTCTCCTTTTTCATTTACAAGGTTAGAAATCGCATGCCTTCTTAGCTGTGTGTTTCGTTTCGACATTTAATCTTTGCCTTCAAGTTTCGAAGTGAAAGCAATTATAGTCAAATCGAAAGATTCAAGTCCATTTATTTCGATCCAAAAAATTAATAAATAGCGCAAAAACCTTGTCCTAAGACAATTCTTAACCAGTGATATTGAAATGATTCGGTGGTAGAATTCGCACCCGAAAAGAAAATAAATTACAGAAATGACCGTTATTTTTTTGCAACCTAACGAATATATCCTAGTGTTGTCACAGAAATACGGCCTAAAATCCCAACCAGTTGGTCATAAAATGACTAAACTTGGTGAAAGACTTTCAGTTCTGGAGCCGACATAAACCACTACCGTGTTGATAAGTTGGCAGGCACAAAATGCCTCAACACCTGTAGTTGCTTCAGACCAATAACCGACTTTCAAATTGTAAATCTATCGACCGGAGAGAATCTTCCATGAAAAAGACCAAAATCGTATGTACGATTGGCCCTAAAACTGAATCTGTAGAGAAGCTAACTGAACTAGTAAATGCAGGCATGAACGTTATGCGTCTTAACTTCTCTCACGGTGACTACGAAGAGCACGGCACTCGTATCGCGAACTTCCGTAAAGTAATGGAAGAGACTGGCAAACCACTTGCTATCCTTCTAGACACTAAAGGTCCTGAAATCCGTACTATCAAACTAGAAAACGGCGACGACGTTGATCTAGTAGCTGGTCAAGAGTTCACTTTCACAACTGACATTTCAGTTGTTGGTAACAAAGACAAAGTAGCAGTAACTTACGCTGGTTTTGCAGCTGACCTAAATGTTGGCAACACTATCCTAGTAGACGACGGTCTAATCGAAATGGAAGTTGTTGCAACGACTGACACCGAAGTTAAGTGTAAAGTTCTTAACAACGGTGCACTAGGTGAAAACAAAGGTGTTAACCTTCCAGGCGTATCTGTAAACCTACCAGCTCTATCTGAAAAAGATAAAAACGACCTGAAATTCGGTTGTGAGCAAGGCGTTGATTTCGTTGCTGCATCATTCATCCGTAAAGCGTCTGACGTTCAAGAGATCCGTGAAGTACTCGCTGCAAATGGCGGTGAAAACATCCACATCATCTCTAAGATCGAAAACCAAGAAGGTGTTGATAACTTCGACGAGATCCTAGAGCTTTCTGACGGTATCATGGTTGCTCGTGGTGACCTAGGTGTTGAAATCCCAGCTGAAGAAGTAATCTTCGCTCAGAAGATGATGATCGAGAAGTGTAACCGTGCTCGTAAGATGGTTATCACTGCGACTCAAATGCTTGATTCCATGATCAACAACCCACGTCCTACTCGTGCAGAAGCTGGCGACGTAGCTAACGCAGTTATGGACGGCACAGATGCAGTAATGCTTTCTGGTGAAACAGCGAAAGGTAAGTACCCAGTTGAAGCGGTAACTATCATGGCTCAAATCGCGAACCGCACTGATTCAGCTCTAAAAGCTGAGCTAGGTTCTCGTCTAGACAGCCCACGTCTACGTATCACTGAAGCGGTATGTAAAGGTGCTGTAGATACAGCTGAAAAACTAGCTGCACCACTAATCGTTGTTGCAACTGAAGGTGGTAAGTCTGCACGTTCAGTACGTAAGTACTTCCCAACTGCAAACATCCTAGCTCTAACAACTAACACTAAGACAGCTGCTCAGCTAGTTCTAACTAAAGGTGTTACTCCAGTTGTTGTTGATTCAATCGATAGCACTGACGCATTCTACGTAGCGGGTAAAGAACTTGCTCTAGAATCAGGCCTAGGTAACAAAGGTGATATCGTTGTGATGGTTTCTGGTGCTCTAGTTGCGTCAGGCACAACTAACACAGCTTCTGTACACGTTCTATAATCAGAGCGTTTACTGAAATAGAAAAAGAGGGCTTTAGCCCTCTTTTTTATTTTCTGTTTGATGACTTACCATTAATTGAACAGCAGTAATAGCGTTAGTCGAGTTTATAAATCACGTCTACTCGATCGCGAATGACGATTTGGGAATCCTGATAGCCATTGGACTCAACCTTCGCATCCATTGCCATTGTTCTCATTAAAACCGGCTGTTGCCCCGACATGTTGTAGTCAATACGCCACACACCTTTCAGTTCTTTGCCAAATCCCTCAGCCAAAGATTCAGCCTTACTATTGGCATCTTTAATCGCCGCTAAACGGGCCTTCTGCTGATATTGTTCCTGATCTTTAACTTGCAGCTGAATATTGTCGACTTGGTTGATCCCTGAGTTCAATGCAAGATCCAAATATTGGTTGAGATCCTCTAGGTGTTCAACGGTAACCGTAATACTACGCGACGCTTTATAGCCAACCAATTCTGGTTTGCCCTTTTTAGGATAGTGGTATTGCGGAGTTATATAGAGGTTAGAACTGGTGATATGCTTACTCTCCACCCCTTCTTTACTCAACGCGCCTAAGAATTCCGATACAACTTGATCAACTGACTGCTTAGCTTGTTCCGCGGTCATGGTTGATTCAACAACCTTAACCGAAAACTGAGCCATGTCTGGCGTCGCAATCACTTCGCCATATCCGGTTGTTTCAAGATGTGGGAAGTCAGGGGAATTGGCCGCTGCACCAAAGCTCAGCATGGCGACGGACAATGATGCAATAACAGAAGAAACAGCTTTCATACTAATTTACCATGTGGACTTAACTGCATACATCATAGGTAACGAACTCATTTTGACCAAGCCACCTCCGTTGATCTGACAAAGAATTAACCAAATCTATTTCGGTAGTTGTTGATGGCTATAGCCAACAATAGCCTGCGTTATCTCCTTGAGCAGACCTGTTTCTAACTGCCAGTGATGCCAGTAAATCTGAAAACTCAGAATAAAGTTAGGCATGAGATCGATTAAGCTCCCTTGTTCCAGTTCTTCACTAATTTGCAGACGCGGTATTAAGCAATATGCCACTCCCAGCAGGGCCAACTTAACGAATGCTTCTGAGCTGGCTACTTGATGGTGAGTGATGCTTTCGGGAGACAAGTTAAAATGCTGCTTGAGAAACATTTGATGCATCTCATCGTATTGATCAAATGAGACGGCAGGTGCGCGTTTCAAGGCCTCTCGGGTGACACCACTGGTAAAGTAACGCTGTGCAAACTCTGGATTGGCAACGCATACATAGTCCATCCGTCCAAGATACTCGGCGTAGCAACCTGAAATGGGCTCAGACTCCCAGCTAATCGCACCTGTCACTTCACCTTTCTTTAGCTTATCTAAAGTTCGATCTTCGCCATAAACGGCCAGATTAAATTCAACATTGCGTTGTTTCATGATGGGAGTCAGAGCTGGCAACAACCAAGTAGCCAAACTGTCAGCATTGGTTGCAATAGAGATCTGAACAGGGCGTAAATTCTCTTGATTGGTTAATTCGGGTAACACCTCGCTTTCCAATAGCTGTACTCGATGATACAACCCCATCAACTTCTTTCCTGCTGTCGTTAGCCTAGGTGGCTGCTCGCGAATCAGAACCGATTTAGCTAGGAACTTCTCTAACTGTTTTACCCTCTGAGATACGGCAGATTGTGAGATACATAACTGCTGGGCAGCACGCTCAAAGCTTCCTTGGTTAACAACCGCTTCAAGGGCCTCAACCCATTTGTAATCTAAACCTCTCATAACAATCCTTATAACAACGCTTCTCAATCAAAAATTAGCAAAACTTATCATTCATTAAAATCATTAATTTCACTTATATCTCTATCTCTCCTATTTTATTCACTCTCACCATCATAGGAACGAAGGAGTAAAAACGGTGAATTTCTGGCTGGTATTACAAGGGTTTGGCTTGGGCGCAAGTATGATCATTCCGATAGGCGCTCAAAATGCTTATGTTCTTAATCAAGGAATAAAGCGCCATCACCATCTGACAACCGCAACAATCTGTAGTTTGTTGGATGCATTTTTTATTTCACTTGGCATATTCGGTGGCGGTGCGCTACTTGCAAGTAATACCGCACTGCTAACGACAGTGACCCTTGGTGGGATTGTATTTTTGACCGTTTACGGCCTACTATCTCTCAAAAGTGCATTTAATCAGACGGCTGACCAAGGAGTCAGCTCAAACCTTATCAAATCGAGCGGCAGAAAAGCGGTGATTATTGGCGCACTTGCTGTCACGGTTTTAAATCCACACCTTTACTTAGATACCGTGGTCATTTTAGGGTCGATTGGCGGACAATTTGAAGGTAGCGACAGATTAGCTTTCGCGGTAGGTACGATTCTCGCTTCGTTCGTTTGGTTTTATTCCCTCTCTGTCGGTGCAGCGAAATTGGCTCCAACACTGTCTAAACCAAAAGTAAGAAGAGCGATCGATATCGGCGTTGCTCTGATGATGTTTATCATCGCGGGCATACTAGCGAACGAACTGAACTTCTAGCACAAAGGAAATAGCGATGAACAAATTGGATGAGATTTATCAGTTCAACATCTCGCTCCTCAAACATTTAGGGATAGAGTTTCGCCAGTGGCAGCATCAACCTATTCTCGATTTTGCCACCGATGTCATCGTAGCTGAAAAGCTTGGCTGGACAGGTACGCATAGCAAGAGCCTGTTTTTAAAACTAAAAGGCGGCGGTTTTGCTTTATACCTTACACACAAAGATAGACGTCTCGACAGTAAAGCCATTAAAACCTTGCTTGGTAAGCGCCCTTCCATTTGTAGCGATGAGGAAATGACGTCGCAGTTGGGGTGTTTACCGGGGGCCGTCTGTCCATTTGGTATCCCTGAACAAATACCCATAGTCGTCGACAAGGATTTATATCAAACCGGTGAGATTCTCTACACCCCAGCTCACCCAGAATTAACCATTGGTTTTGCTGCACACTTACTGCCAATGATTCTCAATAAACTTAGCAATCCTATATATGAACTCACCACTTAGCGGGCTGATAGGAATAAAAAAGCGAGGCTAATGCCTCGCTTCTAGGTAATTATTACACTTGATTAAGCGTCAACTTTATTCAAATGCACATCCATTTGTGGGAATGGGATTTCAATACCTGCTTCATCCAATGCTTCTTTAATTGCTTGCATTGAGTCAAAGTAAACACTCCAGTAATCCTCAGTTTTACACCATGGGCGCACTACAAAGTTCACTGAAGAATCAGCAAGCGCTAAAACACCAATGGTCATGTCTGGATCTTTCAAAATACGCGCATCTTTCTCAAGAACTTCACGGATCACTTGCTTAGTTTGCTTAAGATCTGATTTGTAAGAAACACCGATAACCAAATCCACACGACGTGTCTCATGGCGTGAATAGTTGGTAATTGGGCTACCGATAACGCCAGAGTTAGGAACAACGACCATTTTGTTGTCAGGCGTTTTTAACACTGTTTGGAAGATCTGAATCGCTTCTACGCTACCTGCAACACCACCGATTTCAACGTAATCACCTGACTTGAATGGACGGAATGCAACGATAAGTACACCTGCCGCAAAGTTAGACAATGAACCTTGTAGAGCCAGACCAATAGCAAGACCCGCAGCACCGATAACAGCAACGACAGATGCGGTTTGAACACCGACTCGGCCTAACGCTGCAATAAGTACAATAACAAATAGCAGGTAACGAACTAGACCATGGACAAACTCAACCACCGCTTTGTCCATATTTTTCTTTTCAAGAACTTTAGAAACGCTGTTCGCTACTGCTTTAACGATGATATTACCGATAAACAGGATCAGAACCGCTGAAATGATATTCACACCGTACTGAACCAATAAATCAGAATTACTTGTTAGCCACTTTTCTGCTTGGCTTAAACCATCAACTAGGGGAGTTTCGATCCCCGCTGATTCACCTGCCATATATGTATCCTCAAAAAATTTATGATTCTATGAACCAAACTGCTATAGATTATTAATCAACAATGACATCTCTAATACATTTGCTGAAGCAATGTCATTTTTTCGGCACGATATCACTTTTGACTATGTAAAAAGTCAAGTTTTTGCAAAGAGAGCGAAAACAAAGGCTTATCAGAAAAATCTGATAAGCCTTTACAAGGTTACGCAAAGAGATCAACTTTCGCCAGAATTTTTATTGAGACAACCCTACTTATGCTTCGAAGTTATGCATAAATAAAAAAGCCGCTCATTGAGCGGCTTTTTCAACATAAGCTTGTTAGACGAATTATAGTACGTCTACTGCGTTTAGGTCAGCAAAAGCTTTTTCTAGACGAGCGACCATTGAAGCCTGACCTGCACGTAGCCATACGCGTGGATCGTAGTACTTCTTGTTTGGTGCATCTTCGCCAGTTGGGTTACCGATTTGACCTTGTAGGTATTCACGGTTTTCAGCTTCGTACTTACGGATGCCATCCCAAGTTGCCCACTGTGTATCAGTATCGATGTTCATTTTGATAACACCGTAGCCGATAGATTCTTGGATCTCAGCTTCAGTAGAACCAGAACCACCGTGGAATACGAAGTTTAGAGCGTTTGGTGCAATACCGAACTTCTCTGCACAGTATGCTTGAGAATCACGTAGGATAGTTGGAGTTAGAACAACGTTACCTGGCTTGTATACGCCGTGTACGTTACCGAAAGATGCTGCGATAGTGAAACGGTGGCTAACTGCGCTTAGTTTCTCGTACGCGTAAGCAACGTCTTCTGGTGAAGTGTAAAGCTCAGAAGCGTCCATGTGAGAGTTATCAACACCGTCTTCTTCACCACCAGTACAACCAAGTTCGATCTCGATTGTCATACCCATTTTAGCCATACGCTCTAGGTACTTAGCACATGTTTCGATGTTCTCTTCTAGAGACTCTTCAGAAAGATCTAGCATGTGAGAAGAGAATAGAGGCTTACCAGTTTGAGCGAAGTACTCTTCACCAGCATCTAGTAGACCGTCGATCCATGGAAGAAGTTTCTTAGCAGCGTGGTCAGTGTGTAGAATCACTGGCACACCGTAAGCTTCAGCTACAGCGTGTACGTATTTCGCGCCAGCTACAGCACCAAGGATTTGAGCACCTTGACCTTCAAGTTTAACGCCTTTACCAGCGAAGAAAGCTGCACCGCCGTTAGAGAACTGAACAACAACTGGAGCTTTCACTTTAGCTGCCGCTTCTAGTACTGCGTTTACAGAGTCAGTACCAACAACGTTTACTGCTGGTAGAGCGAAGTTGTTTTCTTTTGCAACTTCAAAAACTTTCTGTACGTCATCGCCAGAGATTACACCTGGTTTTACGAAATCGAAGATCTTAGACATGGATTTAATCCTATTTATCTGTCGTTTTAAAAATAAAACTTGTTAAGTTTAAATTCTTGCAAACGTTTGCTCACAACTCGCGCTATTCTAGCAAAGAAGTGTGATGTGCAGCAAACAAGAAAGCGGGAGATTAACTCCCCCGCTTTCACTTAATTACTTAGCACGCTCTTCAAGCATCGCTACAGCTGGAAGTACTTTACCTTCAACGAATTCAAGGAATGCGCCGCCGCCAGTAGAGATGTAAGAAACGTCAGCCTTGATACCGAACTTGTCGATAGCCGCTAGCGTGTCACCACCACCAGCTACAGAGAAACCTGCAGACTGAGCGATTGCTTCAGAGATACCTTTAGTACCCGCTTCGAAGTTCTTGAACTCGAATACGCCTACAGGACCATTCCATAGAATCGTTTTTGCGTTAGCGATGATTTCAGCTAGAGCAGCTGTTGAATCAGGACCAAGGTCGAAAATCATGTCGTCATCAGAAACTTCAGATACGTGCTTGATTTCAGCTTCTGCGTTTTCATCAAATGCTTTCGCACATGCAACATCAGTTGCAACTGGAATAGAACACTCTTTCATTAGTTTTTGAGCCGTTTCAACTAGGTCAGCTTCGTATAGAGACTTACCAACATTGTGGCCAGCTGCTGCAATAAATGTGTTTGCAATACCACCACCAACAACAAGTTGGTCAGCAACTTTAGATAGAGATTCAAGAACGGTTAGTTTAGTAGAAACTTTAGAACCACCAACGATAGCAACAAGTGGACGCTCTGGGTTGTCCATTGCTTTACCTAGAGCTTCAAGTTCAGCAGCTAAAAGAGGACCAGCACATGCTACAGGAGCGTTCATACCTACACCGTGTGTAGAAGCTTGAGCACGGTGAGCAGTACCAAATGCGTCCATTACGAAGATGTCACAAAGTGCAGCGTATTTCTTAGATAGCTCTTCTTCGTTCTTCTTCTCGCCTTTATTAAAACGAACGTTTTCAAGAACAACAAGCTCACCAGTGTTTAGCTCTAGGCCATCAAGGTAATCTTTTGCTAGTTTAACTTCGCAATCTAGAGCGTCGTTTAGGTAGTTAACTACAGGTTGTAGAGAGAACTCTTCTGCGTATTCACCTTCAGTTGGACGACCTAGGTGAGAAGTAACCATAACTTTAGCGCCTGCTTCTAGACAGTGCTTGATAGTTGGTAGAGATGCTAGGATACGTGCATCAGAAGTCACTTTGCCTTCTTTTACTGGTACGTTTAGGTCCGCACGGATAAATACACGTTTACCTGCTAGATCCAGGTCAGTCATCTTGATTACAGACATGATGTGTCCTCTCAAATATTAAATAAGTAAAGTTTTTCAGTCACCCGGCAACCCTGCCAAGCTCAATAATTCTTCAAACTGGTTTTGATATGGAGATACTTCATATTTATTTCAAGGGTAAAAATAAATATTTCTCCTTGCCGCAAACTACATTTATCCCCTAGATAGTTGGCGTTGCAGCGTCAAATATGACGGGGAGCGGCTTGCATTGCGAGCGCAGTATCCAGCATACGATTCGCAAAGCCCCATTCGTTGTCACACCAAACAAGCATCTTAACTAGATGGCCGTTACTAACTCGAGTCTGTGTACCATCGACAATCGCGCTATGGGGATCATGATTAAAGTCGATAGAAACGAGCGGCGCTTCAGTATAGTCAACAATGCCCTGTAATGTACACTGAGATGCGTTAACAATGGTTTGATTTACGTCATTAACTTTCACATTTGTATTAATTGTGACACTTAAATCCATTGCAGTAACGTTAACTGTCGGTACTCGTACTGAAATTGCCTCGAATTTGTTAGAAAATTTCGGGAATATTCTTTCAATACCTTTATGCAACTTAGTGTCCACTGGAATGATCGATTGACTTGCAGCACGCGTGCGACGCAGATCCGAGTGGTAAGCATCGATAACTTGCTGATCGTTCATTGAGGAATGAATAGTGGTGATGGTTCCGGATTCTATCTCAAATGCATCATCGAGCGCTTTGATAATCGGCACAATACAGTTTGTGGTACAAGAGCCATTCGACACTATCTTGTCGTCAGCTTTGAGAGTTTGGTGGTTCACCCCATAAATAATGGTATTGTCGAGATCATTAGCACCAGGATGAGAGAAAAGAACTTTCTTCGCCCCTGCTTTTAAATGCTCTTGACCGTCAGCTTGAGAACCAAACACGCCGGTACAGTCTAAAACCAGATCAACCTCTAAATCACGCCAAGGTAATAGCTCAATCTCACTTAGATGAAGGATACGAATAGAGTCAAACTCGCCACTTTCATGGTGAATATAGATATGCTCTTGGTCATTGGTTACTTTTTTGCCAAAACGACCATGACTTGTATCGTACTGCAGTAGGTGTGCCATAGCATCAGGTTGTGCTAACTCATTCACAGCGACGACTTTAATCTGCTGGCTTTTGCCACTTTCATATACTGCTCGCAGTACATTACGACCGATACGTCCAAATCCATTGATCGCAACTCTAAGCATGATTCCTTCGCCTTACATGATTTTCGTGTCACAAATAGTAACCGATAGCTATCAAAAGCGCATTAAGTTAGTGATATGGAGCGAGCTTTTCCACATATTCACATGGCATCATATCTCAGCATTTTATATCATGGAGATGGATAAATTATTCCTATTGGCTGTTTTTCTTCAACTTTCATCAACCAAAGGAAATGATTATGTCTGGTTACCCAGCGAAACACTTTTGCCAACAATGTTCAAAAGAGACACCTCATAGCGAAGTTTTGGTGAGGAAGCCAAGCCGTTACGATAATGACCCTTCTTTATTAGGCAAAGTCAAACTTCTCCTTCATAGCTTCATCAATGGTGGACACTACTACGACATGGACAGATACGTAACATGTAAAGAGTGTGGTCACAAGCAGCTAGACAACTGGGGTAAAGAGTTTGAATAGGCACAAGCACTCGTGATAGAAAAAAACCGAGCCAATGGCTCGGTTTTTGTTATTTGTTGCAACTGTATGCTTACGCTAGCAATTCTTTTGCTGTGTTTACTACGTTGTCAGTAGTGAAACCAAACATCTTGAACAGTTGGTCAGCTGGAGCTGATTCACCAAATGTTGTCATGCCGATGATCTTGCCACCGAAACCAACATACTTGTACCAGAAGTCCGCGATACCCGCTTCGATAGCGATACGTGCTGTGACGTCTGATGGTAGTACTGCTTCGCGGTATGCTGCATCTTGTTTGTCGAAAGCATCGGTTGATGGCATAGAAACAACGCGAACATTCTTACCTTCTGCTGTTAGCTGTGCTGCTGCTTCTACCGCTAGCTCTACTTCAGAACCTGTTGCGATAAGGATAAG
>NZ_JBNJOJ010000026.1:0-69635 GCF_050113655.1 Vibrio sp. TRT 29B02 | reverse complement strand
GTAAGCGCTGTGAGGCGTTGAGCTAACCTGTACTAATTGCCCGTGAGGCTTAACCATACAACACCCAAAGGGTTTTGTGGACTCAATGTAAGAACATTGAATGTGTAAGAACTGACAGCTTTCCAGATTAAAGAATTTGCTTGGCGACCATAGCGATTTGGACCCACCTGATTTCCATTCCGAACTCAGAAGTGAAACGAATTAGCGCCGATGGTAGTGTGGGGCTTCCCCATGTGAGAGTAGGACATCGCCAGGCTTACATTTCGTTTTTAGATTTTAGAAAAATCTAAAGGCAAAAACTTAGACTCAAGAGTCTAACCAGTGCGGAGCGGTAGTTCAGTTGGTTAGAATACCGGCCTGTCACGCCGGGGGTCGCGGGTTCGAGTCCCGTCCGCTCCGCCACTTATTCCAGACCCCAGCAGAAATGCTGGGGTCTTTTTGTTTTTATCCGAGTATGTTTCTCATCGACCAAGGCATGTCGATGGCTTGCCGTCCCGACCGTCCATCTCTTATTCACATAGCCGAGCCTGACGCTAGGCTTTGGTTGTTTTAAAAGCCCGTCGCTTACGCCACGGGCTTTTTGTGTATTAGGGAGCAGGAGTGCTTCAGGTGTGGAAATCGGGTACGGGCTGTGGATTACGCGCTTTGAGATGGCACTAATATTCTAGTTATTCGCTCCAAACAAAAAGGGTTGACGCTTTCACGCCAACCCTCCGATCTTTTCTCGCTTCTCGCTTCTCGCTTAAAGAATAATATCTCTCACTTCAGCATCTTTGCGTTCTAGATAGTGGATAGATTTAATTCGACGGATAGTACGACAGCGGCCACGGATTAATAGCGTCTCCGTTGTCGCGATATTACCTTGGCGTGTAATGCCTTCTAGAAGATCACCTTTAGTGATACCAGTTGCTGAGAACACGACATTGTCGCTGCGAGCCATATCTTCCATAGTGAGTACTACATTCGCCTCGACGCCCATTTCTTCACAGCGTTTAAGCTCTGCTGCGCCATAAATGCGGTTTTCTTCTGTATCCCCTTTCACTTCATGGCGAGGCAGTAGACGACCATGCATGTCGCCGTCTAGTGCACGGATCACTGCGGCAGATACTACCCCTTCAGGTGCACCACCAATGCAGTACATGACGTCTACTTCACTGTCTGGCATACATGTAAGAATCGATGCTGCCACATCACCATCAGGGACGGCAAATACACGCACACCCATTGCCTGCATTTCATCGATAACGCCATCGTGACGAGGCTTAGCTAGCGTAATTACAACTAGAGTATCTAGGCTTTTACCAAGCGCTTGTGCGACGTTCTCTAGGTTTTCTTTTAGTGGCTTGTGTAAGTCGATGCAACCTTTTGCGCCTGGACCTACAACGAGCTTTTCCATATACATATCAGGTGCTTTTAAAAAGCTTCCCTTTTCGCCAGCAGCGAGTACCGCTAATGCGTTAGATTGGCCCATCGCCGTCATGCGAGTGCCTTCGATAGGGTCTACCGCGATATCGACTTCGTCGCCACCTAGGCCGACATTTTCACCGATGTAGAGCATAGGAGCATCATCGATCTCGCCTTCGCCGATAACGATTTCGCCACTGATCTCAGTTTTGTTGAGTAAGCTACGCATTACTTCTACAGCGGCACCGTCGGCTGCATTCTTATCGCCACGGCCAAGCCATTTGTAGCCTGCCAGTGCTGCACCCTCGGTAACTCGAGAAAATGCCATTGCTAAATCGCGTTTCATGATGACTCCAAGTAAAGGATAAAGAGAAAAAACAAAAACGGCAGGATTTTACCATATCAAAAAGGAAACGTTTGCTTTTTTGCCTATAAGGTCATTGAACAGGATCAATTTAGTCGCTTAAATAGAGCACATTTCGTCGCTTTTGACTCAGATGTAAAGCTATTGTCAATTTGCGCTGTTTTTTTAAGCGAATGATGAAAAATATCCAAGATAGGGCGTGTCTATCAGCGCTCGGCTGAGTAGAATGGAACAAAACGGGTTTGGATCATCGATGACCAAAACCTTTCCCCGAATAACAAATAGGTAGGCCAAGATGTCTTTTGAAGTATTAGAACAGCTAGAAGCAAAAATCCAAACTGCAGTTGATACTATTGCCCTTCTGCAAATGGAAGTAGAAGAGCTTAAAGAAGAGAAAGAGAAACTTGCGACAGAAGCAAACGAACTACGTAGCAGTCGTGAAGAGCTAGAACACAAAGCGCAGCAAATGCAGCAAGAGCATTCAGCGTGGCAGGAGCGCATCCGCAACCTACTTGGTAAAATGGACGATGTAGAGTAATAGGATAGAACCTATATTTTTCGTAGCAGGCTGGACTTGATGTTCAGCCTTTTTTGTATCGAGCGAAAAAATAAAGGCCGATAAGGTTATCGGCCATGGGAATGAGAGTTTGGCTCTGGTTAGCCTTGAGGACGTACGCCAAGTGTATGGCACAGTGCATACGTCATTTCTGCACGATTTAGCGTGTAGAAGTGGAAATCTTTAACGCCTTCACGACTTAGGATTCGAACCATATCAATTGCGTGGCTGGCGCCGACAAGCTGGCGAGTTGTTGGGTCATCATCTAGCCCTTCAAACTGCTTTTTCATCCAACCAGGCACTTTCACTGCATTCTGTGCTGCAAAGCGAGAAGCTTGCTTGAAGTTGGAAACAGGTAAAATGCCCGGTACAATCTCTACGTCGATACCCGCTGCCACACAGCGGTCACGAAAACGCAGGTAGCTCTCAACATCAAAAAAGAATTGCGTAATAGCGCGGTTCGCACCAGCATCAACTTTGCGTTTTAGGTTGAGAAGATCCGCCTGAGCACTCTTTGCTTCAGGGTGTACTTCTGGGAATGCCGCGACTGAAATGTCGAAGTCATGGCGAGCTTTTAACAACTCGACTAAATCAGAAGCATACATTTCAGGTTTACCACCACCCGGTGGGATGTCACCACGAAGGGCCACGATGTTGTGAATGCCGTTCGCCCAGTAGTCATCTGCAATTTGGATCAGTTCTTCGCGAGAGGCGTCAATACACGTTAGGTGTGGAGCTGCGACTAAGCCAGTTTCTGCCTTAATCTCTTTAATGATGGAGTGAGTTCTATCGCGTTCACCTGAGTTTGCACCGTAAGTCACAGAGACAAATTTTGGCTTAAGATTTTTTAGACGGTGTACAGAATTCCACAGTGTTTCTTCCATTTTTTCACTGCTAGGTGGAAAAAATTCAAATGAAACATTGATGTTGTCAGAAAGCTCAGCGACATTCTGATTTAAGGCGTCGATATGACTAGCGTGTGTGTATCCCATCTTACTCTCTCCCAATGGCCATCCATGCCAAAAAACTCATAATTCCCAATCGACGTTTAGACGTCTATATGTCTACAGAATGAATTGAATACGATTTAATGTCAACTCTGTAATTATGAATTTTTCTCAAGTTGATTATGAGCGGGTTTCAAGTTGATTGGCAACCCATGATTTTGTTTGCTATTTGAGATAGAGCAAGGGCGCTAAATCATTTAGCGCCCTAGAGGTTAAAGTAAACTGGATAGTAGATTTAGGTCGGATTGAATTGCGCCAGCGGTGACCTCTCGGCCTGCTCCTGGTCCACGTATTACCAATGGGTTGTCTTTATACCATTTACTTTCAATGGCGAAGATGTTGTCACAAGGGAGTAGATTAGCTAACGCATGCTCTTTGTTGAGTGCCTCAACGCCGACGGTTGCAGTGCCGTTTTTCTCAAGTCGAGCAACATAGCGCAGTACTTTATCTTCTCTTTGTGCCTTTTTAAGACGTTCAGCCAGCAGTTCACTGAGTAACTGGCTTTGATCAAAAAACTCATCGATAGTTAGACCTGTGAGCTCTAGAGGCACGAGACTTTCGACTTTTACTGATTCTGGCTCAATGACAAGCCCTGATTCACGCGCAAGAATAACCAGTTTGCGCATGACGTCTGAGCCATCGAGATCGTGGCGAGGATCGGGTTCAGTTAATCCTTGCTGCCATGCCAGATCGACGAGCTCTGCAAATGGTACGCTGCCATCGTACTGTTGGAAAAGCCAAGAGAGCGTGCCTGAAAAAATGCCAGACAGCGCAAGGATGTCGTCACCACTTTCACGTAAGTCTCTAACGGTGTGATTGATCGGTAATCCTGCACCAACGGTAGCATTGTAAAGCCAGTGACGGTTGATCTTGGCAAATGCCTCTTGTACTTGATGGTAGTATTCGCTGGAAGCGGACCCTGCTACCTTATTTGCAGAGATCAAATGCATCCCTTGCTCTGCGATCTCTAAGTAGCGTTCTGCTAGCGTCTTACTTGCGGTGACATCTAAGATGACAAGGTCATCATAGCCTTGAATGGAACCGAGCACCTTAATCCAATCACTGCCCTCGTGACTGATCGCTTCTTCATCAAAATGAGTTGCGACTTGGGCTGCATCAATGCCATTTGGGTTAAACCAATAAGTCTGGCTATCGATAGCAGCAACTAACTCAAAGTTCATTCCATGGCGTTTTTCTAGCTCAGTTTTCTGTTCGGAGAATAGTGCCAGCCAACTGGAGCCGATATTGCCTTTGCCACACAGTGCAATAGCGACTCGTTTTTGCGCTTGGAAAAGCTGACTGTGAATCGATTTGACCAGTAGTTTAGTGTTTGCCTTACGTAGCACTGCAACAAGGCTAAGGCCTGATAAGGATTCAGAGATAAACTCAACTGGCGAGTTCTTTAGCTGTTGGTAGAAACCATAACAATGGTTGGCATTCTTTGTCACACCGGCACCAACGGCGGCGACCATCGAGTAACCTTCTTTTAGTTTGATTTCCGCTTCAAACGCTGCGTCTTGTAAATGCTCTAAAGCACCGCCAACAATTTCGCTGGTATACGCTAAGCGTATAGAGTGTTGGTCTGGTTGAACCTCGTAGGTAAGAGGTTCAAGCTGGGCACGTTTGAGGCTAGCAAGTACCTCATTTTCAATACGTTGGAAATCATGTCGAGAAGAGAAGTAAAGTTCGATCAATAGCACTTCATCGAGAGATGAAATGATTTTAGCCCCTCTTCCTGATGCCAATACACGTTCAATACGAGTTGACCCCGACTCTGGCTGATAGCTACAGCGAAGGTGCAAATCCATCGAGCTTTGAGCGACAGGTTGTAAGGTTCTGCTGTGGAGAACTGGCGCTGCTAGTCGTGCCAACTCGCTTGCTTCGTCTAAGCGTAATAGTGGTAAGAGACAGGCGTCGGAGACCAATCTTGGATCTGCGCTATATACACCCGCAACATCGCTCCAGATAGTGACACGGTTTGCTTCCGCGAGAGCACCAATCACGGTTGCAGAGTAGTCAGAGCCATTTCGTCCTAAGAGAACAGTGTGTCCTTGCTTATCTTGTGCCATGAAGCCTGTAATCACGATACGATGATGGACATGTTGCGCAAGCACTTCTTTAATTAATGGATAAGAAGCGCCACAATCAACTTCAGGTTGAGTGCCTGCTTCTGCACGAAGGAAGGCGCGGGCATCTTGCGCGACAGCAGGTAAATTGGTTTGGCAGAGCAAGGCAGCAAGCAGGCGAGACGACCAGACCTCTCCATGGCCAAGCACCGCCGCTTTTTGTGCTTCGTTGAGAGGGAAAGTTAATTCTCCCAAGGTACTGAATTCATCCTGAAGAGTAGCGAGTAGTTGCTGTTTAGTTTCGCCTTCAATCAGCTCTTCAACGAGTTCAGTTTGAAATACTCGTAAGGATTGGAGTTCTTCATGAGCAATGCGCCCATCAGTTGCGAGCCCTTCAAGAAACGCGATCAGTCGGTTCGTTGTTTTACCAGCCGCAGAGACAACGATGAGATCATCCGGTCTTGAGTACTCTTTTAGGATACCCACTACGCGGCGATAACATTCAGGATCCGCTAAGCTACTTCCGCCAAATTTATGTAGCTGACGTTCATGAGACATTATTGAGCCTCCGCTGTTTTAGCAAATGCTTGCTTTAAATCTGCAATTAAGTCGTCTGCATCTTCAAGCCCGACAGAGATGCGTAGCAGTTGCTGTGACACTCCAGCTTCCGCTAGCGCCTCTTCTCCCATTGCTCGATGGGTCATAGATGCAGGATGGCAAATTAGGCTTTCTACGCCACCTAGAGATTCAGCCAACGAAAATAGCTCTAGTTCGCCAACAAAGTATTTAAGCTGTTCGAAAGTACCTGCAAACTCGAAACTGAGCATCGATCCAAATCCGGTTTGTTGCTTCTTAGCAATGTCATGACCAGGATGATCAGGCAGGCTAGGGTGATAGATTTTGCCTACAAGTTGTTGAGTCTGAAGGTAGCTGAGAATTTTGCTAGAACTCTCTTCATGGACTTTCATTCGTGCTCCGAGTGTTCGTATGCCACGTAGTGTCATGTAACTGTCGAAAGGAGTGCCGGTGGCGCCGATACAGTTACCCCACCACGCTAACTCTTCCGCGTGTTGTTCATTTTTGGTAATCACCACGCCGCCAATAACGTCTGAATGACCATTGATGTATTTAGTCGTTGAGTGAATGACAAAATCTGCACCAAGCTCAAGAGGTTTCTGGAATACAGGAGTCAAAAAGGTGTTGTCGACCGCAACCAATGCGCCGACCTTTTTGGCTTTTTGGCAAACACTTGCGATGTCAACGACTCGAACCAATGGATTTGACGGTGTTTCTAAGAGGATCAGTTTAGGCTTTTGCGCCAATGCCTCTTCGAGGGCTTGCTGGTTTGATTGGTCAACAAACAGGACTTTGAAATCCCCTTTGTTGGCACGAGTGTTAAATAGTCGGTAGGTGCCCCCGTAGCAATCGTGAGGTGCGACGATAATATCGCCAGGGCTCAAGAAGGCTGACACCCATAAATTAAGGGCGGATGTACCGCAGTTAGTGACCACTGCCCCTTTGCCTGACTCAAGTTCATATAGGGCGGTTTCTAATAGGCCTCGGTTTGGGTTGCCAGAGCGAGTGTAATCGTACTTAGGCACTTCTCCGAAAGCTGGGAACCCATAGTTGGTCGAAAGGTAAATGGGTGGAACAACTGCGTGATGTTGAGTGTCAGACTCGATACCAGTACGTACCGCGATTGTGGCTGGTTTACGGGTGCTCATAAATGTTTCCTTTCGACCTTAAATGACTTTTTCAATGGAATAGGCTATAAGCTCTTAAGAGCCATATCGTGGCCATCCCAATCCTTTATTCAATTTACTTTACTTGCCATTTTATAGGACGTCAATACTTCTAGACGTCTATATGTCTTTGCTTGTGGCTATAAATACCGCTAAAATTGGGGTTTCTATTTTCAAACATAAAAATTGATAAAAGGTGCGCAATGGCAGATTGGAATGGCGAATACATTAGCCCATATGCTGAGCATGGAAAGAAAAGCGAACAAGTAAAGAAGATTACTGTTTCTATTCCATTGAAAGTATTAAAGGTTTTAACAGATGAGCGTACACGCCGTCAGATTAATAACCTACGCCACGCAACAAATAGTGAGCTATTGTGTGAAGCATTTTTGCATGCTTATACAGGGCAACCGTTGCCTACAGATGAAGATTTACGTAAAGACCGCCCTGACGACATTCCTGCTGAAGTGAAGAAACTGATGACGGAAATGGGTATTGAGTTCGAAGCGTTTGATGACGAATAACAAAAAATATTAGCACCTTTATTTTTCGCTGAAAGCCGATAACATCATCAAAAATAAAAAAACCGCTGAATATGACAGCGGTTTTTTTGTCTTTATCACCTCAGAAACAATGGATTATTGTTCCATGTAGCTTGCTGGCATTTCAATGCGAGCGACACCTGAGTCTACCGCGGCTTGAGCAACTGCTTTTGCAACGCGTGGTAGTAGGCGAGGATCCATTGGTTTAGGAATGATGTAACCCGGGCCAAAAGACAGGGCGTCAACACCTGCTGCAGTGAGTACTTCAGCCGGCACTTCTTCTTTGGCTAGCTGACGAATTGCGTCGACTGCTGCTAACTTCATCTCATCGTTGATTTCACTTGCACGCACGTCGAGTGCACCGCGGAAAATGAATGGGAAGCACAGTACGTTGTTGACCTGGTTAGGGTAGTCACTGCGACCTGTGCCCATAATCAGATCCTGACGTACTTGGTGAGCAAGTTCAGGTTTGATTTCTGGATCTGGGTTAGAACATGCAAATACCACTGGCTTGTTCGCCATTAAAGCAAGCGCTTCAGGAGAAAGTAGGTTTGGACCTGATACACCTAGGAACAGATCAGCACCTTCAATCACGTCTTCTAGAGTGCGCTTGTCAGTATTGTTGGCAAACAGTTGTTTGTATTCGTTCAAATCATCACGGCGAGTGTGGATGACGCCCTTGCGGTCAAGCATGTAGATCTTCTCACGCATAGCGCCACATTTAATCAGTAGTTCCATACATGCGACAGCCGCAGCACCTGCACCTAGACAGACAATCGTTGCGTCTTCGAGTTTCTTGCCTTGTAGCTCGATAGCGTTAAGCATGCCAGCTGCAGTAACAATCGCAGTACCGTGCTGGTCATCGTGGAAAACAGGAACATCACAACGTTCAATCAGCTGCTTTTCAATCTCAAAACAGTCGGGTGCTTTAATGTCTTCTAGGTTGATGCCGCCAAACGTATCAGCAATATTCGCAACCGTATCGACGAACTCTTCGATAGTGCGGTGTTTGACTTCAATATCAATAGAATCTAGACCTGCAAAGCGTTTGAATAGAAGAGCTTTGCCTTCCATTACTGGCTTAGAGGCAAGAGGACCTAAATTACCAAGACCAAGAATCGCGGTGCCGTTAGAGATAACAGCGACCATGTTGCCTTTAGAAGTGTATTTGTAAACGTTGTCTGCATTTTGTGCGATTTCACGTACTGGTTCTGCTACGCCTGGGCTGTATGCCAAAGCAAGGTCTTTAGCGGTTTCTGCTGGCTTTGTAAGTGCGATCTCAATTTTCCCTGGAGTAGGGATTGCGTGGTAATCCAATGCTTGTTGACGAAATTGTTCTTCAGGGGATAGTTCTTGGCGATTGTCGTCTGACATAGGTGTAGGTACTCGTTAATAATTATATGGAAAGGGGGAATCCATTCTAGAGTAACTAAGTCAAGCTGCCTAGGTGAGAATGCGAGCTAAAGCAAGAAAAAGTAGTAAATGACTGGAGATAAGACCAGATGAATAGAGATATAGCTAGCGAATATCGCCAATTGTAATAGATTCGCCTGAAAAATGAGTAACGAGCAAAGAGCAGAAAACAAAAAAGGACGCCTGGGCGTCCTTTTTTAATTCGGTAACAAGGAAGTTATTACTTCTTGCTTGATAGAGCACCGAAACGCTTGTTGAAGCGATCAACACGGCCGCCTGTATCAACGATACGTTGCTTACCAGTGTAGAATGGGTGACATTTGTCACATACGTCTAGGTGGATAGAATCTTTGTCTAGAGTTGAGTTGAACTCAAAAGAGTTACCACAAGAACAAGTCGCTTTGATTGCTTTGTATTCTGGGTGGATACCAGCTTTCATGGGAGAACCTCTGTAATAGGCCGTGTCGCTATCCGAATCTAAGCCGGACACCACACGTAGTTAATAAAAATAATCTAGGATACCGCTGCATATCAGCAAGCCATATCTCTAAGGCGCGATATAGTAATGAATACATCGGTTAGGATCAAGCCGTTTCAGCATAAAGTTGCTACTTTTTTAGCCTGATTAGGTTGAATGGTGCTGGTGTTGTTCTCTTTCAACCAATGACCTTTTCCCTTAGACTAATTAACCTCTTCTCTTACTGAACTTTAAAGCCTATATGCGACCAACTATTGCCCGTGTAGCTCTGCCTGTTCCACTGGATAAACAGTTTGATTATCAGATTCCCAGCCATATGTTTCCAATCATAGGCGGGCGTGTCTCGGTGCCATTCGGCCGTCAGACATTAGTGGGCATAGTAACGGCATTGGTTAATGAATCGGAGTTTGGTCTCGATAAGTTGAAACCGATTAAGCAAGTGCTTGATAGTCAGCCTGTTTGGTCGCAAAGCCTCTACTCCTTGCTGGTTTGGTGCAGTCAGTTTTATCAGTATCCGCTTGGCGACACTCTGTTCAATGCCATGCCGAGTGCATTGCGTAAAGGGAAAGAGGCAGACTTTGCCACCTTAGTAGAGTGGCGGCTCACTGCAAAAGGTCGTGATCAGCTCATGCAGGGGTTTGGTCGTGCAGTAAAACAAGCAAAAGTAATGCGTATGCTCGAACATGGTTCGGTGGCACATCAAAGGTTTTTGGATGAAGAAGTCTCTTCGGCTGTTTTAAAATCCTTAACGGAAAAAGGTTGGATAGAATCCATTGAGAACAAACCTGTGATTCGAGATTGGCGTCAAGATGTTGAGGCCAAGGTCGACAAACCCAAATTGAATTCAGAGCAAGCTATTGCAATCGCGACAGTGAATAGCGGTGAAGGCTTTGGTTGTTATCTACTTGAAGGGGTAACGGGCTCGGGTAAAACCGAAGTGTATCTTAATTTGATCAAGCCAGTGCTAGAGCAAGGTAAACAAGCTCTCGTGTTGGTACCTGAAATAGGCCTGACGCCACAAACCATCAACCGCTTCAAGAAGCGATTTAATGTGCCTGTAGAAGTCATCCACTCAGGTCTCAATGATACTGAACGCCTTAATGCGTGGTTGAGCGCTCGTGATAATGCATCGGGTATTGTGATTGGCACCCGCTCAGCATTATTAACCCCTTTCTCTAACTTGGGCATTATTATTGTTGATGAGGAGCATGATGCCTCATACAAACAGCAGGATAGCTTGCGTTATCACGCTCGTGATGTGGCGGTGATGAGAGCCAATAAGGAGCAAATTCCTATCGTATTGGGGTCGGCAACACCAGCATTAGAGACACTACACAATGCATTGGCGGGTAAATACCATCACTTGATCCTCTCTTCTCGTGCTGGAAATGCGACGCCAACAACGAACAAAGTCCTCGATGTTAAGGGGCTCTATTTAGAAAGTGGATTGTCCGCTCCGCTGATTGCTGAGATGCGCAAACATCTCAAGCAAGGTAATCAAGTAATGCTGTTTCTCAATCGGCGTGGCTTTTCTCCGGCACTGATGTGTCACGAATGTGGTTGGATTGCAGAGTGTAAACGGTGTGATGCGTATTACACATATCACCAATTTAGCAACGAAATTCGCTGTCACCATTGTGGTTCACAGCAACCGATTATCCACCAGTGTCAAGGATGTGGTTCAACGCACTTAGTGACCGTTGGGGTGGGGACCGAGCAGTTAGAAAAACAATTGTCAGAACTTTTTCCTGAATACAAAACCATTCGTATCGACCGAGACAGTACACGTCGAAAAGGTAGTTTAGAAAGTGCATTAGGGGCTATTCGCAAAGGAGAATACCAAATTCTAATTGGTACACAGATGCTCGCAAAAGGTCATCACTTTCCTGATGTGACGTTGGTGGGGCTCTTGGACGTAGATGGTTCTCTTTACTCCAGTGACTTTCGTGCCTCTGAACGTTTAGCGCAACTCTTTATACAGGTTGCTGGTCGTGCAGGGCGAGCGAGCAAACCCGGCGAAGTCGTACTGCAAACACACCATCCTGAACACAGTTTGCTGCAAGCGTTACTGACGAAAAGTTACCGCCACTTTGCAGAAACAGCGCTACAAGAACGAAAACTGGCTCAGTTACCGCCTTATTCGTTTTTAACCCTATTTCGAGCCGAAGCCAATCAATCCGAAACAGTTGAAGAGTTTCTGCGTCAGGTTCGCCATACCTTAGAGGCACATCCGCTGTTTGATGATCTGTGCCAAGTCCTTGGCCCTACACCCGCTCCGCTAGCCAAAAGAGCAGGAAAGTATCGTTGGCAACTACTACTGCAAACGCAAAGTCGTCCTGTTATGCAGAAATTGTTGGCCAGTGCTAAGCCGGCCATCGCATTATTGCCATTGGCCAAAAAAGTGCGTTGGAGCCTCGATATTGAACCTCAAGATTTAAGTTAGCCTGCCAGTAGGTTTTATTCTAAATGGACATGTTTTTGCTTAAATAGATCATTGATGAGTCATTGCGAAAATCAATATTCACACCTTTTTCATTTATTTGTGATCGAAATCTCCTCTCAGGCGCCAATTTTGTTAAATCTCCCGTAACTTTGTGTTTTGAAATGAATAAACTAGGTCGTGTGCAATGTGTTGCTCTCAAACTGTTATTTGTGAGTTAATCGTTTGCTCGAGGCATATTAATGAGAAGATAGGTATTTAGCCTACAAATCGACATCATTTTAGCCGTTGAGGCTATGAGATAAATTCCAACTAGAAGCTAAGGTGGCAACCGAGCTACCGTTGAAGGAAACGAAGAGGGTAAATTTTATATGGCGACAATGAAGGATGTTGCCCAGCTTGCAGGAGTATCAACAGCGACTGTATCAAGGGCGTTGATGAATCCGGAAAAAGTATCATCAGCGACGAGAAAAAGAGTTGAAGATGCGGTATTGGAAGCTGGTTATTCACCAAACTCGTTGGCGCGCAATTTGCGCCGCAATGAGTCAAAAACAATTATCGCGATCATTCCGGATATCTGTGATCCTTACTATACCGAAATTATTCGAGGTATTGAGGATGCTGCGATGGAGCACGGTTACATTGTGCTACTCGGCGATAGTGGTCAGCAGAAAAAAAGAGAAAGCTCATTTGTGAACCTTGTGTTTACTAAACAAGCTGATGGCATGTTGTTGCTTGGTACCGATCTCCCCTTCGATGTCAGTAAACCTGAACAGAAGAATTTGCCTCCTATGGTGATGGCGTGTGAGTTTGCGCCAGAATTAGAACTCCCAACTGTACATATCGATAACCTGACTTCCGCTTTTGAGGCGGTTAACTATCTCACGCAGATGGGGCATAAGCGCGTCGCTCAGATCTCGGGACCGCAATCGGCGGTGTTGTGTCAATTCCGTCATCAGGGCTATCAACAAGCTCTACGTCGAGCGGGTATTACGATGAATCCTAATTACTGTACGTATGGGAATTTTTCGTTTGAGGATGGTGCCAAGGCAGTGCGTCAGCTGCTGGCGTTGTCTGAACCTCCAACAGCGGTCTTTTGTCATAATGATGCAATGGCTATCGGTGCGATTCAGGAAGCGAAAAAGCTCGGTATCCGAGTACCACAAGATTTATCCGTGGTTGGTTTCGATGATATCCACTTTGCACAGTATTGCGATCCACCGCTAACTACCATTTCACAGCCTCGCTATGAAATCGGTCGTCAGGCGATGCTAATGATGCTTGAGTTATTGCGTGGCCATGACGTTAGAGCAGGATCGAGACTATTGGAAACGAAA
This sequence comes from Vibrio sp. TRT 29B02, assembly GCF_050113655.1. Taxonomy (NCBI): domain Bacteria; kingdom Pseudomonadati; phylum Pseudomonadota; class Gammaproteobacteria; order Vibrionales; family Vibrionaceae; genus Vibrio; species Vibrio sp. TRT 29B02. The sequence continues at coordinate 56,286 of NZ_JBNJOJ010000026.1, read as the reverse complement.
CTGGTTGTTCGTGAAAGTGCTGCTCCTCCGCGAGTGCTTTAAAACATACCTCTCAGCGGCACATTTTGATGTGCCGCTTCCATTTATACTCTGTCATCAAGTGGCGATCTGCATTAACATGTCGGCAGTAGTAAACAAAATTATTGATGTTAAGTAGTGGCGAATCGAGATTACGTTAAAAGAGGTCGTGGTGGAAACAGCCGCCAGCCGACCAAAAAAACATCTGCACCACGTCGTAAACCATGGCGCAGTGGCCTGTTAGCTATTTTGCTGGTGGGTGTGTTTGGTTATGGTCTGTATACCCTCAGTAATGATCCTGAGCCACCAGCGCCAGTTGTTGAACCGGTTAAACCAAAATCGAAGCCAGCAACGCAAGCCAAACTGCCACCACCTCCAGAAGAGAAGTGGGATTATGTCGATTCGTTGCCAAGCCGAGAAGTCGAAGTAAAAGCTAAAGAGCAGGTGGTATCTGAGATTCCATATATCATGCAGTGTGGCGCTTATAAGACCGCTCAGCAAGCTGAAGCACGTAAATTGGATATCGCTTTTCAGGGCATCAATAGTAAGATCCGTAAAAAAGAAGACAGCAGTTGGTATCGTGTTGTGCTTGGACCTTATAAGTTCAAGCGAGATGCGGAACGAGACAAGCATAAGCTACAACGCGCTAAAATCGAACCTTGCGCAATCTGGAAAGAAGCGCAGTAGAAGTTTTAAAAACGAACCCAATGGGTTCGTTTTTTTATGCCACGTAAACAGAACGGGTCCCGCCCTGCGAGAGTTTAGAACGGACTTCGTCCTTCGAGATGTGGGGGCGGGTAGTGAGTTGATAGAACCAGGTGTTGACAGGACTTGTCCCAGCGAAGAGATAACACTCTCGCCTCTCGCCTGCCCCTTGAATTTCCAATCCCTAAACCTCATATAATCTCTAACATTGAGATTAAAATAACTATGAGGCCCTGCTCGTGACTACCATTGTATCTGTACGTCGTAATAACAAAGTCGTCATCGCTGGTGATGGCCAAGTATCACTAGGTAACACCGTGATGAAAGGCAATGCACGAAAAGTGCGTCGTCTGTACAACAACAAAGTGCTAGCTGGCTTTGCGGGCGGTACTGCAGATGCCTTTACGCTGTTTGAAAAGTTTGAAAGTAAACTGCAAATGCATCAGGGTCATCTAACTAAAGCTGCGGTAGAGTTAGCGAAAGATTGGCGAAGTGACCGTGCCCTACGCAAACTGGAAGCTCTATTGGCTGTTGCTGATGAAACGGCTTCTTTGATCATTACTGGTAACGGTGATGTTGTTCAGCCAGAAAACGATCTGATCGCAATTGGTTCGGGCGGTAACTTTGCTCAGGCTGCGGCTACAGCTCTGCTAGAAAATACAGAATTAGATGCTCGTGAAATCGCAGAGAAGTCACTCAAGATTGCAGGTGATATCTGTGTGTTTACGAACCATTACCACACTATTGAAGAACTAGAAATTCCAGCTCAACAAGCAGCTGAATAACCAAAGATAGTGGCTAACTAATTTAAGGAAAAGATTATGTCTGAAATGACACCTCGCGAAATCGTCCATGAACTTAACCGCCATATCATTGGTCAGGACAAAGCTAAGCGATCGGTAGCGATTGCATTACGTAACCGCTGGCGTCGCATGCAGCTTGATGAAAGCCTGCGTGTAGAAGTGACACCGAAGAACATTCTGATGATTGGTCCAACGGGTGTGGGTAAAACTGAAATTGCCCGCCGTCTTGCGAAGTTGGCGAACGCACCTTTCATTAAAGTTGAAGCGACAAAATTTACCGAAGTAGGTTATGTCGGTAAAGAAGTCGAAACCATCATCCGTGACCTAACGGACGTGGCGATTAAGATGACTCATCAACAGGCAATGGAAAAAGTGAAATTCCGTGCCGAGGAGCAGGCTGAAGAGCGTATTCTTGATGCACTGCTACCGCCAGCGCGTGATGCTTGGGGGCAAAATGAGCAGCGTGACGAAACTTCGTCTAACACGCGTCAGGTTTTTCGTAAAAAACTACGTGAAGGGCAGCTAGACGATAAAGAGATCGAGATCGATGTCGCAGCACCACAAATGGGTGTTGAAATTATGGCGCCTCCTGGCATGGAAGAGATGACGAATCAGCTGCAAGGCATGTTCCAGAATCTAGCGGGTGATACGAAGAAAAAGCGTAAGCTCAAAATCAAAGATGCGATGAAAGCTTTAACTGAGGAAGAAGCGGCCAAGCTTGTTAATCAAGAAGAGCTAAAGGAGCAGGCGATTTTCAACGTAGAAAACAACGGTATCGTATTTATCGATGAAATCGACAAGATCTGTAAACGTGGTGAGAGCTCGGGTCCAGATGTTTCTCGTGAAGGTGTTCAACGCGATCTCCTACCACTGATTGAAGGCAGTACGGTTTCAACCAAGCACGGTATGGTTAAGACAGACCACATTCTGTTTGTTGCTTCAGGGGCATTCCAAGTGGCAAGACCTTCAGATTTAATCCCTGAACTTCAAGGTCGTCTGCCTATTCGAGTGGAACTTGAAGCGCTGTCTAGCGATGACTTCAAACGTATCCTAACTGAGCCTAAAGCGTCTCTGACGGAGCAATACGTTGCGCTGATGAAGACAGAAGATGTCGACATCGAGTTTACGGAAGAGGGGATCATTCAAATTGCACAAGCAGCATGGACAGTGAATGAAAGAACTGAAAATATCGGTGCGCGCCGTCTACATACTGTGATGGAGCGATTAATGGATGAGATCTCATTCGAAGCGACCGATAAAGCGGGCTCCAAGCTAACGATTGATGCCGAATATGTGAAAGCGAAACTTGGTGAAACAATCGAAGATGAAGATCTAAGCCGCTTTATTCTTTAATTGAGCCACATAAAAAAGCCCGCTAACTGAGCGGGCTTTTACTTTGAGTGCTTGTTAAAGCATAAAGATAAAAATGACAGCTAGAGCAGAAATAAGACCTGCAAACGCGTAGCACGCAACTTTACCAACAATACCTGTATGGAATTTAAGATCGTGCATGCCGTGGTGAACACGGTGCATCGCATGCCACATTGGTAGTGCCAGTGTCGCGATGATAAATAGCGCGCCAATGATGCTGGTTGCAAAGTCTACAACACGTTCATAGCTTAGCGCGTCAGCACTGATCACACCGAGCGGTACCAGTACACCTAGCACCAAAATTGTGATTGGTGTGATCATTGCGAACCAAGTACCGCCTGCGCCAAACAGACCCCACCAGATTGGCTCATCAGAACGTTTAGGTGCTCTATCTACAGAGAAATTCGGTTTCATCGTTAAAGCTCCTTAAACCACGATCAAGACAATAAGTGAGATGAAAGCTACCGCCGCCCACTGAGTCAGTACAATGATCTTCTTATCGACAAGTTTACCTTTCAAGCGAATCGGCATTACTTGCGGCATCATACTGAAGAAGGTTTGAGCATGCAGTAGGCTGCCCGCTAGCGCCACGATGTTAATCGCGACGACTACTGGATTCGCCATAAAATCAAGCCAAGTTTGCCAAGCGTCAGGGCCTTTTACCAATGAACCTAAACCGACGGTTAGGAATAGAGTAAACAGGATTAGAGGCAATACAGTTGCTTCACGAAGCATGTAGAAGCGGTAAAAAGGATGATCTTTCCACCAAGTGCGTTTTACTTCACGAACGTAAGGTTTACGGTTACTCATCCTTATGCCTCCTCTGCTGTTTTCGCTGGTGTACCATCAGGCTTCAACATCGCAATAACGAAATCCATCGAAGATTCGACTTTACCTTGGTTCACTGCCGCGGCAGGGTCAACGCTCTTAGGACAAACTTCAGAACAATAACCAACAAAGGTACAGCCCCAAGCGCCGTTTTCGCCATTGATGAGTGCCATACGTTCAGCTTTACCGTTGTCACGGCTATCGAGGTTGTAGCGGTGAGCAAGCGTTAGTGCTGCTGGACCAATGAACTCTGGGTTTAGACCAAATTGAGGACACGCGGCATAACATAGACCACAGTTGATACAACCAGCGAACTGCTTGTACTTCGCCATCTGTTCAGGAGTTTGGATGTTAGTCCCATCTTCTGGCTTGCGGTCGTTACCGATAATGTATGGTTTGATCGCTTCAAGGCGCTCAATGAACGGCGTCATATCAACGATAAGATCTTTCTCAATCGGGAAGTTCGCTAGTGGTTCAATCTTCACACCGTTCGGGTAGTCACGTAAGAAGCTCTTACACGCTAGCTTAGGTACACCGTTTACCATGATGCCGCATGAACCACAGATAGCCATACGACAAGACCAGCGGTATGACAGATCTTTGTCTAGGTTATCTTTGATGTAGCCTAGCGCATCAAGCGTAGACATGGTTTCATCAAATGGTACTTCAAAGGTTTGAAAGTGCGGCTCTGCGTCATGCTCAGGGTCATAGCGCAGAATCTCGACTTTTTGGATGCGATTGCCTGACATTATGCTTGCTCCTCTGCATTCTTCTCTGCTGCTTTAGCTGCTTCTTCAGCCGCTGCTTTCTCTGCTGCTTCACCGTATAGACGAGCTTTTGGCTGTGACTTAGTGATTGTCACTGTGCTGTAGTCGATTTCAGGTGCTGCATCTTCTTTGTAGAAGGCCAGAGAGTGCTTGAGGAAGTTCACATCGTCACGCTCCGTACAACCATCATCTAGACGCTGGTGGGCACCACGAGACTCTTTACGTAAGATTGCTGAGTGAACCATAGCTTCTGCTACTTCTAGGCCATAACCCACTTCGATAGCGTATAGAAGGTCAGTGTTAAACACTTTGCCCTTATCTTTGATGCTGATGCGCTTGTAACGCTCTTTTAGTTCAGTGATTTTGTCGATCGTCGCTTGCATCAGATCTTCTTGGCGGTAGATACCACAGCCCGCTTCCATGGTGTGACCCATTTCAGTACGGATTGTTGCCCAGTTCTCATCACCTTCTTGGTTCATCAGAGCGGCAATACGTTCTTCAACCGCTTTAACTTGAGCTGCGATGGACTCTTCGTTCCAGCCTTTGAATTCAGCTGCACGTTTCACTGCTTGCTCACCCGCTACACGACCGAATACCACAAACTCAGCCAGTGAGTTTGAACCTAAACGGTTCGCACCATGCAGACCTACAGACGCACACTCACCGACTGCGAACAGACCTTTAATGCGTGTTTCACATTCGCCGTTAGTCTCAATACCACCCATGGTGTAGTGCACGGTTGGACGAATTGGGATGGGTTCTTTTGCTGGGTCTACGTTTACGTAAGCTTTAGCCAGTTCACAGATGAACGGTAGACGTTCTTGAAGGTACTCTTCACCCAAGTGGCGAAGGTCTAGGTGCACCACGTCACCCAGAGGGTGCTTGATGGTGTTGCCTTTTTGTTGTTCATGCCAGAAAGCTTGAGAAACTTTGTCACGTGGACCCAGTTCCATGTATTTGTTCTTCGGTTGACCAACTGGAGTCTCAGGTCCCATACCGTAATCTTGTAGGTAACGGTAGCCGTTCTTGTTAACGATAATACCGCCTTCACCACGACAGCCTTCCGTCATTAGGATGCCTGTACCTGGTAGACCGGTTGGGTGGTATTGAACGAACTCCATATCACGTAGAGGTACGCCATGGCGGTAAGCCATTGCCATACCATCACCCGTAACGATACCGCCGTTTGTATTACAGTGGTAAACGCGGCCAGCACCACCAGTAGCTAGAACAACCGATTTGGCTTTGATCGTAACCAATTCACCTTCTGACATGTGAATCGCGATAAGACCCTGAACCTCGCCTTCATCGACAAGAAGGTCTACCACAAAATATTCATCAAAACGTTTGATGTTTTGGTACTTCATCGAGGTTTGGAACAAAGTGTGAAGCATATGGAAGCCAGTCTTATCGGCAGCAAACCATGTACGTTCAACCTTCATACCGCCAAAGCGACGAACGTTAACTTCACCGTTCTCTTTACGGCTCCATGGGCAGCCCCACTGTTCCATTTGAATCATTTCGCGAGTTGCGTTCTTCACGAAGTACTCAACAACATCCTGTTCACAAAGCCAGTCACCACCACCAACGGTATCGTTGAAATGGTTGTCTAGGCTATCTTCATCCTTGATAACTGCGGCTGAGCCACCTTCTGCAGCGACCGTATGGGAACGCATTGGATAAACTTTAGAAATCAGTGCAACTTCTAAGTCAGGGTTTGCTTCAGCTGCTGCAATAGCAGTGCGAAGACCAGCGCCGCCTGCGCCGATCACTGCGATATCTGTGGTGATAATTTGCACAGTTATCCTCCAGTGTGAAAATGCGGAATAGTCCGCTTGTTATAATTAATTGGGGAATGCCCCAAAAGTGGTAGGGCTAGTGTAGAAGAGCTACATGGCAGAAAAATTGATGTATTTGGGTTTTTGCTCCGGTAATGCATATAAGAGCATAAAATTTATAGGTTATGTGATTGCAATCACGGCAAAGAAGGTTTGCTCTTCTTAGATTGCACCGTGTTTTGTTAAATGACTGTTGCATAACATTTGATTGATTGATAATAGGCTGGCGGCGAATGTTTTCTGTGCTGTAATACGACAAATGCTTGCTTCAAAAATAAGCAGAGTGGTGGGTTGTGCAGAGTACAAATATCGGCGTTTATTGCTAGGAAAAGTCGGATAAACTTGATACTTTCTCGCCAGATTAACCCAAAGAGAGTTTTCCAATGAACCACGACTGGCAGCCAACTGCTTCAATTGAACAGCTTCGTCAACGTGCTGATCTAGTGAGTCAGATTCGTCAATTCTTTCGTGCCCGAGATGTATTGGAAGTCGATACACCGGCGATGAGTCATGCCACCGTCACCGATATTCATCTGCATACTTTTCAAACAGAGTTTGTCGGCCCTGGTTATGCCGATGGTAGCAAACTCTATTTTATGACCAGCCCAGAATTTCACATGAAGCGCCTGCTGGCAGCGGGTAGTGGCTGTATCTATCAGATTAATAAAGCTTTTCGCAATGAAGAAAACGGTCGTTACCATAATCCGGAGTTTACTATGCTGGAGTGGTATCGCGTGGGTTTTGACCACCATAAATTGATGGATGAGATGGACGATTTGCTACAACTTGTTCTCAAATGTGGCCAAGCTGAGCGCATGACCTACCAGCAAGCCTTCATCAATGTACTTGGAGTGTGCCCTTTAGAAAGTACGATGGGTGAGCTGAAGGAGGTTGCAGCCAAGTTGGGTTTAAGGGATATCGCTGAACCAGAACAAGATATGGATACGCTTCTCCAACTGCTGTTCAGTGTGGGTGTGGAAGCTAAGATTGGCCAAAATGTCCCTGCTTTTGTTTACGATTTTCCAGCGTCACAAGCGGCATTGGCAAAAATCAATGCGGAAGATCCAAGAGTGGCGGATCGTTTCGAGGTTTACTTTAAAGGTATCGAACTGGCGAATGGCTTCCATGAGCTCGACAATCCGAGTGAACAACTAAAACGCTTCGAATCAGACAATGCTAAGCGAATAGAGATGGGGCTCAACCCACAGCCGATCGACTACCATCTTATTGCCGCTCTGAAATCGGGGCTGCCTGAATGTGCTGGAGTCGCCTTAGGCATTGATCGCTTAATTATGCTTGCGATCGGCTGTGATCATATTGATCAGGTGACGGCATTTCCGTTTCCAATTGCGTAGCGAAAAGTGCAACAGATTCTTATTCTGAGTGTAATTGGCTCGCTTAGGCATCTTAACCTCGCTATACTTCCAATCTGAATTTTTAGCCTAGGGCAGTCACACATTGTTGGAAATGTGGGCGGTTCTATCATCAAAGAGCACAGGACATGCAAGAGTACATCGCATTTTTTCAAGAGAACATGATTCTATCTTTGGTATGGGTGGGTCTATTAGTCGCCCTTATCATGAACATTGTTAAATCATCTACTGCCGCTTACAAAGAGATTACAGCTGCACAAACGACACAACTTATGAACCGTGAAAATGGTGTAGTTGTTGATATTCGTAGTAAAGATGAGTACCGCAAAGGGCATATTACAGATGCAGTTCACATTTTGCCGTCTGATATCAAGGCTGGTAACTTTGGTAGCCTTGAAAACCACAAATCAGCCCCAATCATTGTAGTATGCAAGACAGGTCAAACGGCTCAAGAGAGTGCTAATCTTCTTGCCAAAGCAGGCTTTGAAAACGTCAACCTGCTTAAAAATGGTTTGATTGCTTGGAGTGAAGCCAACATGCCTTTGGTTAAAGGTAAAAAGTAAATTAACTCGCTAATACCTTAAACGCTGATTGAAAAATCAGCGTTTGTCTTAGAGAGATGTGAACAGTTCCACGAAAATCATTGGAAACCTAGTCATTCCCAACTCTCTCGGTTAACCTCCAAGCAGATATTTTATTGCAGGATTAAAGGATTTTTAAAATGGCTGAAGCAGCACCACAACAAGAAGCGCAAAACTTCGCAATCCAACGCATCTTCCTTAAAGATGTTTCTTTTGAAGCTCCAAACTCACCTAGCATGTTCCAAAAAGACTGGAACCCAGATGTTAAACTGGATCTAGATACTCAAAGCCGTGAACTTGGTGAAGGTGTTTATGAAGTGGTTCTTCGTCTAACAGTGACAGTGAAGAACGCAGAAGAAACAGCGTTCCTATGTGAAGTTCAGCAAGGTGGTATTTTCACTGCTGAGAAAATGGAAGCAGGCCAGCTAGCACATTGTTTAGGTGCATTCTGCCCGAACATCCTATTCCCATATGCGCGTGAGACGATCTCAAGCTTAGTCGTTAAAGGTACGTTCCCTCAACTAAACTTAGCACCAGTTAACTTTGACGCTCTGTTTATGAACTACCTACAGCAGCAAGCTCAGCAAGAAGGCCAAGCTGAAGCATAATCAGTGAGACCTCTGATCAGTCAGAGGTATGGTATAAAATGCACAGAGTGTCTTGCACAAGATACGATGTGCATTTTTTGTTTTACGTGCCAGTTACTGGGTTTTTGTTACTAATTTCTAAACGCTAGAGAGTAGTAACAAGATTCTAGTCAACCTAATGACAATCAGGCGGAACAATGAAAGACAACACCAACAATGCTTACGGTAAAGAAATTGCAATGACAGTCCTAGGTGCTGGCTCATACGGCACTTCCCTTGCAATCTCACTCGCGCGAAATGGTGCGAACGTAATCATTTGGGGCCACGAACCAGAACATATGGCTCGTCTAGAAGCCGACCGAGCTAATCACGAGTTTTTACCTGGGATTGAATTCCCAGATTCACTGATCGTTGAATCCGATTTAAAAAAAGCGGTTCAAGCGAGTCGCGATCTTTTGGTGGTCGTTCCAAGCCATGTGTTTGGTATAGTGCTGAATAACGTCAAGCCATACCTGCGTGAAGACTCTCGAATTTGCTGGGCGACGAAAGGTTTGGAGCCAGAAACGGGTCGGCTACTTAAAGATGTAGCAAATGAAGCGCTTGGTGAAGGGTACTCGTTAGCAGTCCTTTCAGGTCCTACCTTTGCTAAAGAGTTGGCGATGGGAATGCCGACTGCCATTTCTGTGGCTTCTCCTGATGCTGCTTTTGTTGCCGATCTTCAAGAGAAAATTCATTGCAGTAAGACGTTTCGAGTTTATGCCAACAGTGACTTTATCGGCATGCAATTAGGTGGTGCGGTTAAGAACGTGATTGCGATTGGTGCAGGCATGTCTGATGGCATCGGCTTTGGTGCCAATGCGCGTACAGCACTCATCACCCGTGGTCTTGCTGAAATGACACGTCTTGGTGCTGCGCTAGGTGCTCAACCAGAAACCTTTATGGGTATGGCTGGTCTTGGTGACCTTGTTCTGACCTGTACCGATAACCAGTCGCGCAACCGTCGCTTTGGTTTAGCGTTAGGTCAGGGTAAAGATGTCGATACGGCACAGCAAGAAATTGGTCAAGTAGTGGAAGGTTACCGCAATACCAAAGAGGTCTACCTATTGGCTGAGCGTATGGGCGTAGAGATGCCGATTGTTGACCAAATTTATCAAGTATTGTATCAAGGCAAGGATGCCAACTTGGCGGCCAAAGATTTACTTGCCCGAGATAAGAAAGCGGAAGCATAAGAGAACGACAGCAACACTGGATTTGTATCTAGATACTAGGGATTCAGTTCTAGGAAACGACATGAAACAATGTGAGAAACAGAAGGTATGGCACACCATTGTGAAGGAAGCACGTGAGCTTTCTGAGCAAGAGCCAATGTTAGCCAGCTTTTATCATGCGACCATTATTAAGCATGATAGCCTAAGCGCAGCGCTTAGCTATATTTTGGCAAACAAGCTAAATACGGCTTCTATGCCTGCAATGGCGGTTAGGGAAGTGGTAGAAGAAGCGTTGAATGCTGATCCGAGTATCAGCTCAGCAGCGGCCTGTGATATCTGCGCTACTGTTACTCGAGATCCTGCTGTTGCTATGTACTCAATGCCACTGCTCTATTTAAAAGGCTACCACGCGCTTCAGGGGTATCGAGTTGCCAACTGGCTATGGAAGCAGGGGCGTATCGCTTTAGCAACCTATCTACAAAATCAAATTTCTGTTGCGTGTCAGGTTGATATCCACCCAGCGGCTAAGATTGGCTATGGCATCATGCTTGACCATGCCACTGGGATCGTCATTGGTGAAACAGCGGTTGTTGAGAACGATGTGTCGATTCTTCAGGATGTCACGTTGGGCGGTACAGGTAAAGAGTGTGGCGATCGCCATCCTAAAATCCGTGAAGGTGTCATGATTGGTGCGGGTGCCAAAATACTGGGTAATATTGAAGTGGGCGAAGGGGCGAAGATTGGTTCTTGCTCGGTCGTGCTTCAACCAGTGCCTGCCCATACAACCGTTGCTGGTGTACCTGCTAAGATTGTGGGTCGCCCAACAACCGATAAACCGTCGTTGGATATGGATCAGCAATTTAACGGCAAGTCGCAAAGTTTTATCGGTGGCGATGGGATATAGCGTTAAGAACGCTTCGTTCCGAGTTTGGGCTTTATTAATTGAATTTTAAAGAAAAGGGTTGGCACTAGGTGCCAACCCTTAAATTTTTCTCACTTCTCGATTACGCTAGCGTATCCAATTCAGTCAGTACTTCTTGAGCCCACTCAACCCATGCTTGGCGAATCAGTAGGTTTCTGCGAAGCGTTAGACGCTCTAGACGTTGCTGCTTATCAAGTGTTGATGGCGTTGAGTAGTAAGCGTTTTCAATCTCTTGATAGTGAGCGACGAGCTTACGTGACTCTTCAACAAGTTCACCTAGCTGGGTACGGAATGGCGCAGAAGGTTGCACGGCACAAGCCATCAGCTTTGCAGAGAACTCGTCGCGAACCGTTGGGTGTGCGGTTGGTTGGTCGAACCATTCACCAAGAGCGGCGCGGCCCGAATCAGTAATTGAGTAAACCTTACGGTCTGGTTTTCCTTCTTGGGGTTCAAGAACACAAGTAACAAGATTGTTCTGAGCCATCTTATTAAGCTCACGGTACACTTGCTGGTGGCTCGCCTTCCAGAAGTAACCAATAGTCGCTGAAAATTCTTTAGTGATATCGTATCCAGTAGCGTCGCGCGTGCTTAATACGGTCAAGATAACGTGTGGTAATGACATGTCTTCAATCCAAATGGTCAATAAACTACAAAACTTAACCACTTCTTACTGTCGTGCTTCTAAAGGCACTCATTATCAGTATTTAAAGTGGCACCAACAAAGTTGGTCATGTCACCTAAAAAAGCCGTTTATCACCTAGGATCGATAAAAAGATTATCGAAAGCTGCAGTCTGTAGATTATATATAGTTAACCGCAGCGGTTGAGTAGTATATCTAAATAATAAGCATAAAGTAGAATAGAAGGACAAAATATCCCAAAAAAGTTACAAATAACTGCTTTGGGTTTGTTTTGTGGGATATTTATCTTTGTTGTGGTTTCTAATGTCTCTCGGCTGACATTATTTACTATCAAAGAAAAAGGTTGGTGTGATGACACCAACCTTTAACTGTGAGGGTTAGCCCGTGTTTCGCATACCCGCAGCAATACCCGCTATCGTAACCATCAGCGCTTCTTCCAGCTCTGGAGCGGCTTCTTGATCTTGACGAGTGCGGTAAAGCAGTTCTGCTTGCAGCATGTTCAATGGTTCAACATAGATGTTACGTAAGCGGATGGACTCTTGTCCCCAAGGGTCACTTTGCATCAGGTTCTCGTTGTTCTCTACATTAAGCACTGCTTTGATATCTTTTTGCAGTTGTTCACGTAGACGATCACCCAGTGGCAGTAGTTTAGGGTCTACCAAGCGTTCATCATAGTAACGAGAAATTTCCATATTGCACTTAGTGTAAACCATCTCAAGCATACCAAGACGTGTAGAGAAGAATGGCCATTCGCGACACATTTCCTCTAATAGCGCTTGATGTCCTTTGTCTACGGAGTATTGAATTGCCTCACCTGCACCTAGCCATGCTGGAAGGACAAGACGGTTTTGACTCCAAGAGAAAATCCATGGAATCGCACGTAGGCTTTCTACACCACCGTTAGGATTACGTTTAGCTGGTCGAGAACCAAGCGGTAGCTTACCCAGTTCCAACTCTGGCGTTGCTTGACGGAAGTAAGGCACAAAATCTGGCTCGCCACGAACGATGTTTCGGTATGCTTCACAGCTGACCTCTGACAAGACGTTCATCAAATCACGCCATTCTTGTTTTGGCTCTGGTGGTGGCAGTAGGTTTGCCTCAAGGATTGCACTTGCATAGAGGCTAAAGCTATTGACAGCAACTTCTGGAAGCCCAAGCTTGAAGCGAATCATTTCGCCTTGCTCTGTCACACGCAGACCGCCTTTTAGACTCTTTGGTGGCTGAGAAAGTAGTGCTGCATGCGCTGGTGCGCCACCGCGACCAATAGTACCGCCTCGGCCATGGAATAGGGTCAGTTCGACGCCCTCATCTTCAGCCACTTTTACAAGAGATTCCATGGCATGGTATTGAGCCCAGCCAGCAGACATCACGCCTGCGTCTTTAGCCGAATCTGAATAACCGATCATGACCATTTGATGGTTTTGAATAAAGCCACGGTATAGGTCGATGCCCATCAATTGTTTGATGACAGACTCTGCGTTGTTTAAGTCGTCTAACGTTTCAAACAATGGACAAACGTCCATACGATAAGGACAACCCGATTCTTGTAGCAACAGGTGAACGGCGAGTACATCGGAAGCGGTACGAGCCATCGAAATGACATAGGCACCGAAAGCTTCACGAGGTTGAAGGGCGATGATATTACACGTGTCCAAAACCTCTTGAACGGCTTCAGATGGCTGCCAATCACGTGGTAGTAGTGGACGTTTAGAGGCTAACTCGTTAGTTAGAAAAGCAATCTTATCTTGCTCGCTCCAATGGTTGTAATCACCAATACCTAGGTAGCGAGTCAGCTCAGACAATACATCTGAATGACGGGTACTTTCTTGACGAATATCGAGACGAACTAGATGGACACCAAAAGCTTTGATTCGGCGTAGGGTATCGAGTAATGAACCGTCAGCAATGATACCCATGCCACATTCGTGTAGGGATTGGTAACAGGCGTAGAGAGGTTCCCACAACTGTTCGACACGTTGCAGCGGCGCTTTGACCGCCAGTTTTTGACCATGAATCTTGGCGTCGAGAATCTCTTTGGTTTCGTTTAACAGCTCTCGAAGTTGCTTCAGTACAGCGCGGTAAGGTTCATGTTCATCGTCCCCCGCGAGTGCACGAACCGCGTCGTTACATTTGGTCATCGACAATTCGCTAACCAGCTCGTTGATATCGCCTAGATAGAGATCGGCCGCTTTCCAACGTGAGAGCAGTAATACTTCACGAGTAATGGTATGGGTGACAAATGGGTTACCATCTCGGTCACCACCCATCCATGATGAGAAGTGAACTGGTCGCGCATCAATAGGTAGTCCTTCGCCTAGGTAGCCTTCCAAACGTTGGTCTAGTTCTCTTAAGAAATCAGGTACCGCTTCCCATAATGAGTTTTCAACCACTGCAAAGCCCCATTTGGCCTCATCAAGTGGTGTTGGGCGCTGTTGACGGATGGTATCCGAGTGCCAACTTTGTGCGATTAACTGCTCAAGACGACGTTCCGTTTTTTGGCGCTCTTTAACGGATAGATCACTCAGTTCCAGTTTAGAAAGGCACTTGTTGATCTTAATCAGCTTGTGAATCATGGTTCGACGAGTGATTTCAGTAGGATGCGCGGTTAGTACCAACTCAATGTTTAGATCGCGTACAGCTTGGGCTGTATCAAGTTTACTGATGTCGTTTTGAGCCAGTTTTGAGAAAAGCGTATTGATAGCGTCTGGTTCGCATACATGAGCATCGCAGTGACGTGAAATCGTATGGTACTGCTCTGCCATGTTCGTTAGGTTTAGAAATTGGTTGAATGCATGAGCAACTGGAGTCAGTTGATCATTTGGCAGGCTTTTTATTTCATCAATCAAGCTTTTTCTATCTTGCTGATTGCCTGCGAGGGCGGACTTGGAAAGTTTACGAATGGTTTCTACTTTCTCTAGAAGTACGTCACCATGTGCGTCCTTGATGGTGTTGCCGAGCAAGTGTCCTAGCATGCTCACATTGCTTCTGAGCGCAGAGTATTTCTCGTTCATTATCTTCCTGCCTTGTAAAAAAATTACATCCAATGTTTCTTTGTTAGGTAGACAATCTAGCGAAAAATATCGCCGCGAGTCAAATACTGTAGGCTAAGTTTGCAAATATTGTGCAAATGAATGTAACGTCCAAAGATGCATGCGATTGACTAATTATGTTGAAAATTTATTACAAAAAAGGTTGGCGTAACACGCCAACCCTTCAATTTATCCGAATCCACTATTCAAGAGCGATTGCTTCTTCTTTGCCTCTAAAAACAATACTTATGCATCGCTTTTGACAAAACATCGATCGTTGGATCAATAAACTCGAACGCGAGGAATTCATCCGGTTGGTGCGCTTGATCGATTGACCCCGGCCCTAGAACGAGAGTCGGGCAGAGTTGTTGCAGGAAAGGCGCTTCTGTGCAGTAGTTGACAGTTTGAGATTCGAGCCCACAGATCTCTTCCACACCACCAATAAATGGGTGGTCATGCTGACATTCATAACCCGGAATGGGTTCATGAAGTGGAGTAATGCTGATTCGGCCAGGCCACTTAGCTTCAACTTCTTTAAGTGCGCCGCGCAACATATTGTCCAAACCGTCTAAACTGATGCCCGGTAAAGGACGTACATCATAATGCAGTTCGCAACAACCACAGATGCGGTTCGCACTGTCGCCACCATGAATATGACCAAGGTTAAGAGTGGGACTAGGGATAGCAAAACCTGGGTGGTGGTACTCTTTGATCAATTTATCGCGTAACTGCATTAGTGCAAATAGAACTTCATGCATGATCTCAATCGCATTCACACCTAATGAAGGATCTGAAGAGTGCCCGGATTTCCCCGTAACTCGCACGGCATTGGCGACATGGCCTTTGTGACCTCGGATAGGCACTAAGCTGGTTGGCTCACCAATAATGCAGTAGTCCGGTTTAAACGGTGCATTCTCAGTAAAGTGGCGTGCACCCAGCATGGTTGTCTCTTCATCGCAGGTAGCCAGTATATAAAGAGGCTTGATCTGTTTACTCCAATCGACTTTTTTTACGGCTTCTATAATAAAGGCGAAAAAGCCCTTCATATCTGCCGTACCTAAACCATAGAAGCGATTGTTTGCTTCAGTTAACGCGTGAGGTTCAAAATTCCATCGCGCTTGATCGAATGGCACGGTATCGCTGTGACCCGCGAGTAGCAGACCACCTTCTCCACTGCCTTTCTTGGCAATTAGATTGAGTTTCCCTTCTTCGACGGTTGTGACTTCGACGCTGAAGCCGACATCCTTTAGCCATCCTGCTAATTTTTCAATGACTTTGGCGTTGCCTTCATCCCAACTTGGGTCTGTCGAGCTAATAGAAGAGGTGGAAATCAGGCCGCTGTAGACCTCAAGAAAACTTGGTAATTTCATATTTAGTTTACATTCCCTGTTGACAGAGTACGGTTAAGAAGGTAAAACACATATTAAATCACTTTTATTGAATAAAAAACCAATAAAAGCGAAATTAATTAAATTTATAGTCACTCATTGAGTGGTGATTTTAGGTCGAATTGGATGTCTCAGATGCTTAAAACCACAATCATAGGCGCAAGCGGTTATACCGGAGCAGAGCTTGCTCTGATGGTGCACAAACACCCTGAACTTACGCTATCAGGTTTGTATGTTTCCGCCAATAGCTTAGATGCGGGGAAATGCATCTCGCAATTACACGGTAAGTTAGCTGGGATTATTAGTCAGTCTGTACTGCCTCTTACTGATGTTGAAGCTGTCGCAATTGAAAGTGATGTGGTGTTTTTAGCGACTGCGCATGAAGTCAGCCACGACCTAGCCCCTCTTTTTCTTGCTCAAGGCTGTCAGGTCTTCGACTTGTCTGGCGCTTTCCGTGTAAAGAAAGAAGGGTTCTATAACCAGTTTTACGGTTTTGAGCATCAGCATGAATCTTGGCTAGATAACTCGGTTTATGGCTTAGCGGAATGGAACGATGACGGAATCAAGCAGTGTCAGCTTATCGCTGTTCCTGGTTGTTACCCAACAGCGTCTCAATTGGCAATTAAACCGTTATTGGAAGCGGGTCTTGTTGATGAAAGTCAGTGGCCAGTGATCAATGCGACTAGCGGTGTCTCTGGAGCGGGCAGAAAGGCAACCATGACCAATAGCTACTGCGAAGTGAGCTTACAGCCTTACGGTGTATTTAATCATCGTCATCAGCCAGAAATTGCTAGCCACTTAGGTCGTGAGGTGATTTTCACACCGCACCTTGGCAACTTTAAACGCGGGATACTTGCCACAATCACGCTCAAACTTGCTCAAAATGTGACAGAGCAGCAGGTCGCTCAAGCATTTCATGCAGCTTATGAAAATAAGCCGGCAGTGCGTCTCACCGTTGACGTGCTACCAAGTATTCAAAATGTAGAAAATACACCTTTCTGCGATATCGGCTGGAAGGTTCAAGGTGAGCACATCATCGTAGTCTCTGCGATTGATAACTTACTAAAAGGTGCATCAAGTCAAGCGATGCAATGTTTAAACATCCACTACGGATTTCCAGAGTTAACTGCCCTTATTTAGGCAAATACGCTTAAGCAAGTAGGTAAAGGGACGAGTAATGACAGATAACAAATCAACTCCATTAGTGATCAAATTAGGCGGTGCTGCACTGTCTTGTACTGAGACTCTTAGCCAGGTATTTGGCGCAATTGCGAATTATCAAAAGCAGGCTCAGCGACGAATTGTGATCGTCCACGGAGGGGGTTATCTGGTGGACGATCTAATGGCTGCCCTACAACTTAAAACAGTGAAAAAGGACGGTCTAAGAGTCACTCCTTACGATCAAATTGGAGTGATTACCGGTGCTTTAGCAGGCACGGCAAACAAGATGCTACAAGGCCAGGCGATTAAAGATGGGCTGAATGCGGTCGGTCTAAGCCTTGCGGATGGCGGGCTATGCCATGTTGAAGAGCTCGATCCTGAGTTGGGTGCGGTTGGCAAAGCAACCCCAGGCGACTCAACCGTGCTTCAAGCTGTTCTTGCCGCTGGCGCTTTGCCAATCATTAGCTCGATCGGCTTAACAGCAAATGGTCAGATGATGAATGTGAATGCCGATCAAGCGGCAGTTGCCGTCGCAGGTGCTCTCGACGCTGAGTTAGTTCTGCTATCAGACGTGAGTGGTGTTCTCGATGGAAAAGGTCATTTGATCAAGAGCCTTGATGAAAAGCAAGCACAGAGCTTAATTCAAGGGCATGTGATCACTGACGGTATGATCGTCAAAGTGAACGCTGCACTTGAAGCTGCGAACGATTTAGGTCGCCCAATTGAAGTTGCGACTTGGCGTTACCCAGACAAGCTGGTTGATCTGTTTGCCGGACAAAGCATCGGAACTCAGTTCTTACCTAAGCAATAAACCAATGAATTAGCTGCAACGCATGTAGCGGTGCAGCCAAAAAAAAACAATCAGGATGTAACCCGTAGCACTGACCGCCAAGCGCAGAGCCGGGATTTTGGAGAAAAGAAAGATGAGCAAAGTTCAAGTAAATAAAGTTGTTGTCGCATACTCTGGCGGTCTGGATACTTCAGTCATTATTCCGTGGCTAAAAGAGAACTATGACTGTGAAGTTATCGCATTTGTCGCAGATGTTGGCCAAGGTGCAGAAGAGCTAGAAGGTATCGAAGCAAAAGCAAAAGCTTCTGGTGCATCTGAGTGTTATATCGCGGATCTGAAAGAAGAGATGGTCGCGGAATACATTTATCCAACGCTTAAAACGGGCGCTTACTACGAAGGTAAGTACTTACTAGGAACCTCAATGGCGCGTCCGATCATTGCTAAGGCTCAGGTAGAAGTAGCACGTAAAGTAGGTGCGGATGCACTGTGTCACGGTTGTACTGGTAAAGGTAATGACCAAGTTCGTTTTGAAGGAGCATTCGCCGCTCTAGCACCGGATTTACACGTTATCGCACCTTGGCGTGAGTGGGATCTTGTTAGCCGTGAAGAGTGTCTTGACTACCTCGCTGAGCGTAATATTCCGTGTACCGCATCATTAACGAAAATTTATTCACGTGATGCAAACGCATGGCATATCTCAACCGAAGGTGGTGTTCTTGAAGAGACTTGGAATGCGCCGAATGAAGATTGCTGGGTTTGGACCGTTGATCCAGAGCAAGCGCCAAACGAAGCGGAATATGTCACGCTAAAAGTTGAAAAAGGCGAAGTGGTTGCTGTTGATGGTGAAACAATGACGCCATACAACGCACTGGTTTACCTAAATGAAAAAGGTGCTAAACACGGTGTAGGGCGTATTGATATCGTCGAGAACCGTTTGGTTGGTATGAAGTCACGTGGTTGTTACGAAACTCCAGGGGGCACTATCATGATGGAAGCACTGCGTGCAGTAGAGCAACTGGTGCTGGATAAAACATCATTTGAGTTCCGTGAAGAGCTAGGCCTAAAAGCATCTCATCTAGTGTACGACGGCCGTTGGTTCACACCGCTATGTAAATCGATTCTCGCTGCATCAGAAGAGCTGGCTCAGGACGTGAACGGTGAAGTAGTGGTTAAACTATACAAAGGTCAAGCGACAGTGACTCAAAAGCGTTCAGACAACAGCCTATATTGTGAGAAGTTTGCGACCTTCGGTGAAGACGAAGTGTACGATCAAAGCCACGCGGAAGGCTTCATTCGTCTCTACTCGCTATCAAGCCGTATTCGTGCGTTGAATAGCCAGAAAAAATAATTGAGATATGCATTAACAGTTAGAGCCCATTTGGTATCCAAATGGGCTTTTTACGTATATGTTCATCGCAGATGAGTGATAGATTTTATCGTGAATAAATATGTAAAAATAATGAATTAATACTTTATTTTTGTTGGGTTTTGCCGTAACTTTGATTCATCATAAAAACTGAATCAGATTCAGAGTCATTTTAAGCAATATAGCTACTAGCACAAATAGTGAGCAAGGTAATCAGGAGAAACGCGATGGCATTATGGGGCGGAAGATTTACCCAAGCGGCAGATACGAGATTCAAAGACTTTAACGACTCATTGCGCTTCGATTACCGACTAGCTGAACAAGATATTGTAGGGTCAATCGCTTGGTCTAAGGCTCTGATGTCTGTTGGCGTGCTGAGTGAAGAAGAGCAGCAGAAGCTCGAACTGGCATTGAATGAACTCAAGCTAGAGGTGATGGAAGACCCACACCAAATCTTGCGCTCAGATGCAGAAGACATCCACTCTTGGGTTGAGCAGCAGTTGATTGGCAAAGTGGGAGACTTAGGTAAAAAGCTCCACACTGGTCGTTCGCGTAACGATCAGGTCGCAACCGACTTAAAGCTATGGTGTCGTCAACAAGGGCAGCAGTTACTTATGGCGCTTGATCGCCTTCAAGCTCAGATGGTATCGGTAGCGAAACAGCATCAGGATACGGTTCTTCCTGGCTATACCCATCTACAACGTGCGCAGCCAGTGACCTTTGCTCATTGGTGTTTGGCGTATGTGGAAATGTTCGAGCGTGACTACTCGCGCTTACATGATGCGATTACCCGCCTTGATACCTGTCCACTAGGTTCAGGTGCGCTAGCAGGCACGGCTTATCCGATCGATCGTGAAGTGTTAGCGCATAATCTGGGTTTCCGCAGAGCAACACGTAACTCTCTTGATTCAGTTTCCGATCGTGACCATGTTATGGAGCTGATGTCTGTCGCCTCTATTTCGATGCTGCATTTGTCTCGCCTTGCTGAAGATATGATCTTTTACAACTCGGGTGAGTCTAACTTTATCGAATTGGCTGATACCGTCACCTCTGGCTCATCACTGATGCCACAGAAGAAAAACCCCGATGCTCTTGAACTGATTCGTGGCAAAACCGGTCGTGTTTACGGTTCATTGGCAGGCATGATGATGACGGTTAAAGCTCTGCCTCTTGCGTACAACAAAGATATGCAGGAAGACAAAGAAGGCTTGTTCGATGCGCTCGATACGTGGAACGATTGTATGGAGATGGCTGCACTTTGCTTTGACGGCATCAAGGTAAATAAAGAACGTACGCTTGAAGCGGCCAAGCAAGGCTATGCGAATGCGACTGAGTTGGCTGACTATTTGGTCGCGAAAGGGATCCCATTCCGTGAAGCTCACCATATTGTTGGTGTGGCTGTCGTGGGTGCGATTGCTAAAGGCAGTGCTCTAGAAGAGCTTTCTATCGCAGAGCTCAAAGAGTTTTCAGACGTTATCGAAGAGGATGTATACAGTATTCTGACCATCGAGTCGTGCTTAGAAAAACGCAGCGCTTTAGGTGGGGTTTCACCTAAGCAGGTTGCCTATGCGGTTGAGCAGGCCGAAGGACGTTTGATTAAACGTGATACCTCCGCGGTGAAGGTGAGACCAGCACGTCTGACGGATATTGAAGCATTGGAAGGTATGGTGGCTTACTGGGCGAATATGGGTGAAAACTTACCGCGTTCACGTAGCGAACTTGTGCGTGATATTGGCTCATTTGCTGTCGCGGAACATCATGGGGAAGTGACTGGTTGTGCATCCCTTTATGTGTATGACTCGGGTTTAGCTGAAATTCGCTCATTAGGTGTTGAAGCTGGCTGGCAAAAACAGGGACAAGGCAGTGCGATTGTTCAGTATTTGGTAGAAAAAGCCCGTTTGATGGCAATCAAAAAAGTGTTTGTTCTAACGAGAACGCCAGAGTTCTTTATGAAGCAGGCCTTCTTGCCGACATCGAAGTCATTATTGCCTGAGAAGGTACTAAAAGATTGCGATCAATGTCCAAGGCAACACGCTTGTGACGAAGTGGCACTTGAAGTCAATCTGGTTGAGCAAGCCATTGCACGCGTCAGCGTCGCGTAAGTGATTGAATCTGAATGTATCAAAAAAGATCAAAAAAGATCGTTCTTTTTTGGAACTAATAAGATTAAGCAGAGTCTATAAAAATACCACTGCTTTTTCTTAGAAGAATCTAAGAAGGCCCCAAACCAGATATTGGTTTTGGGGCTTTTTCTTTTTTAGCGTCTCGCTAAATTTGATTGGCTCGAGCACTTCGCTGTTATGGTGCTACTCTTCGCCATTGCGTTTTCGCCATGGAAGGATCACAAAGCGCATCCAAAGGTGCAGGAAGAGTAGACCGTTGAAAGCAAAACCAGCCAAAATAAGCGCGATCGATTCGATAGTTTTCGGGTTATCTTTAAACGCAAACCACCATACAATCCAACATAAAACAGAAAGCACAGAGAGTTGATCGAGACATCTTTGGCAGCGGCCAAGTTTTTTCCAAAACCATTGGCTGTTTTTACAATACTGGCATGTCATGCTGGTGGCTTATTAGTGAGCGTATTGAGTGGTTTATATCCTAACCCAGAGAGAACGTGCTATTCCACAACCAGATACAAAAAAGCGAGCCATTTAGGCTCGCTTTCGATTTTGGATTAGCAGCCTGGGCCGCAATCTAGACAGTGTTTGATCATCTCTGGACCTAGATGTAGTTTAGCGTTTAGGTCACGTAAGGCTGTGCGTACACCCTCTTCGATCACCGGATGATAGAAAGGCATATCTAACATCTCAGACACAGTCATTTTATTCTGGTGTGCCCAGGCTAGCAGGTGAGCTAGGTGCTCTGCATTCGGTCCCATCATCTCAGCACCGAGGAAGCGACCAGTACCCTGTTCTCCGTATACGTGAAGGATGCCTTTATTGCGTAACATAACGCGAGATCGACCTTGGTTTTCAAATGAAACTTCACCCGTCGCGAAACAGCCACAATTACCTAAACGTGTGGTTAGCTGCTTATAGGTCTCACCAACCATTGCGATTTGCGGGTCAGAGAAGACGGCTGATATTGGTGAACGACGCAGGCCTGCACGAATATCTGGGAAACGACCTGCGTTATCCCCTGCGATACGCGCTTGATCTGCTGCTTCGTGCAGCAATGGAATTTGGTTGCTGGCATCTCCAGCAATAAAGATGCTCTCTACTGACGTTTGCAGCGTGTAATATTCAGCGGTTGGAACGCCGCGCTCATCCAGCTCTAGAGTGGTATTCTCCAAGCCTAGTTTATCAACGTTTGGTCGACGTCCAGTGGCTGCCAATACATAGTCAACGATAAAGCTTTCCAATTCACCATCTTGATTAATAAAGAGAATTTCAACTTTGTCTGTGCCGTCAATACGCTTCATGCTTTCGATTTTAACGTCCGCATCCAAGTAAAACTCTTGCTTGAAAGCTTTATCTGCGTAAGCCATGACTTCAGGGTCTGTGATTGGGCCTACTTGACCACCAAGACCAAACAGCTTCACGTTGACACCTAAACGATGCAGCGCTTGTCCAAGTTCAAGACCAATAACACCAGGGCCAAATACAGCAACAGCTTGAGGAAGATCATCCCAGTCAAACACATCGTCATTAATGATGAGACGATCCCCGAGTTCGTTCCAAACCGCAGGGTATGCTGGACGTGAGCCCGTCGCGATAACAATACGTTTCGCGTGGATCTGAGTATGGTCATCCACCATCAAGGTGTTGTTGTCGATAAATTTTGCGTAACCAGCAATCTTGTCTTCTGCTGGGATCTCATCGACACCTTCCAGTACAAAGCCTACAAAACGGTCACGTTCACGTTTTACACGATCCATTACTTCGCGGCCGTTAATCACGATTTCGCCTTGAGGATGAACACCAAAACCTGGTGCTTTTTCGATTTGGTGAACGCTTTCAGCCGCAGCAATCAATAGCTTCGAAGGCATACAACCTACGCGAGCACAAGTGGTGCCGTATGGGCCGCCTTCAATCATCACAACGCTGTTTGTATGTGCTTTTGCTGCGCGGTATGCGCCTAAACCTGCTGTACCACCACCAATAACGGCAACATCGACATTTAACTGTTTCATAATTGGGTCTCGCTGTTTACTCCAAGCGTTTTCGAGTGAGAAAGCTTGAGGATTTGAATCTATGTTTGTATCAATCTGGATAAGTCGTGGGACTGCCCTGAGACAACGACTTATCAAGACTGGGGAGGAGTAGAATTTAGGTGTCCCCCGCACCGCAGTGGCACGGGAGACTGAGGGTTTTATTAGCCTAGGTAAGCTTCTAGCTCTTCGCTGCCACCGATGTGTTTACCACCGATGAAAACTTGAGGAACTGTAGAGCGGCCAGTGACTGCACGTAGACTTACTGTTGTCGCATCTTTACCCAAAACCACTTCTTCATACTGAAGACCGTGGTCAATCAGGTTTTGTTTCGCTTTCGCACAGAATGGGCAGCCTGGTTTAGTAAACACAGTGATAGATTCTTGTGTTTTGTAGTCAGGAGCGATGTACGCAAGCATTGTGTCAGCGTCAGAGACTTTGAACGGGTCACCTGGTTCGTTTGGTTCGATGAACATTTTTTCTACTACGCCATCTTTAACCAGCATGCTGTAGCGCCATGAACGTTTGCCGAAGCCAAGGTCGTTTTTGTCAACTAGCATACCCATACCGTCTGTGAACTCACCGTTACCGTCAGGAATGAAGGTAATATTTTCTGCTTCCTGATCCTGTTTCCATGCGTTCATAACGAATGTGTCATTGACCGATACACATAGGATTTCATCAACACCATGCTCTTTGAATACAGGGAACAACTCATTGTAACGAGGTAGGTGGCTTGATGAACAAGTCGGAGTAAACGCACCAGGTAGGCTGAATACTAATACAGTCTTACCTTTAAATAGCTCATCAGTGGTTACGTTAACCCATGCATCACCTTGACGGGTTGGGAAAGTAACTTGTGGTACGTTTTGACCTTCTTTAGATGCAAACATATTTGTTTCCTTTTGATTTTATGTAATTTGGTGGTAAGTCTTATCAGTGCTTTCACTGTGCTCCGTTTCGATGAAGCTATTATTAAAAAAATCCTTTGATAGCTCTAATCGTTTAATGCTATGGTTTTGATAGATAATTTCTATCTACTAGGATGGGGAAACAACCAATTATGAATATTCGAGATTTTGAGTATTTAGTCGCGCTCGCTGAGCACAAACATTTTCGTAAAGCTGCTGAGGCGTGTTTCGTCAGTCAACCTACGTTGAGTGGTCAGATCCGCAAACTAGAAGATGAATTAGGAGCGGCCCTACTGGAAAGAAGCAGCCGCAGGGTACTGTTTACCGACGCGGGGTTACAATTGGTTGACCAAGCAAAGCGAATTCTCGCAGAGGTGAAAACCTTTAGAGATATGGCCAGTGGTCAAGCTGGTGAGATGGTCGGGCCAATGCATATCGGTTTTATTCCGACAGTCGGACCTTATCTGCTGCCTAAAATCGTCCCTATGCTAAAAGAGCGTTTTCCGGATTTAGAACTGTTTCTCCATGAGGCTCAAACGCATCAATTGGTGCGCCAGCTAGAGGATGGCAAACTTGACTGTCTTGTTCTGGCGGCTGTGACAGAAACGGCGCCTTTCAAGGAGATTGAGATCTACAATGAGCCACTGAGTGTCGCTGTTCCTTGTGGCCATGAATGGGCTGATCTTGATGAACTTGATATGTTGGAACTCAATGGCAAAACTGTGCTGGCATTGGGTGATGGCCACTGTCTACGTGATCAGGCCTTGGGCTTTTGTTTTGCCGCAGGTGCGAAAGATGACGAGCGCTTTAAAGCAACCAGTTTGGAAACTCTGAGAAACATGGTTGCCGCAGGCGCGGGAATTACACTCTTGCCTGAGCTGTCATTGCCAAAAGAGAAGCAGAAGGATGGCGTTTGCTACGTTAAGGCGATCAATCCTGTGCCTTCGCGTAGTATCGTGTTGGCTTACCGACCAGGGTCTCCCTTAAGAGCTCGTTTCGAGCAGCTTGCTGAAGCCATCGCACATCAGTTAGCGCAATCGCAGGCGTAGAATACTGAGATAAAAAAAGAGGTTGATGTCTGCACATCAACCTCTTTTTTATTGGTTAGAACAGCTCTTCACCACCATTTTCTGAGGTATAGATGCTGTTTGAGAGCTCATTGGTGACAAACTCAGTTGGTTCTGTTCCTTCAAGGAAATATTCGAACATGGAGCTTGAATCAAACTTATTGGTAAGTAGACCTGAGTCTCTGTCGATGCGAACACGGACAATGTTTTCAGGGATGACTTTCGCTTGTTCAGGTACCCCAACTAAAGCGGTGTGCATAAAGTCTACCCATGCTGGCTGAGCGGTTTTGGCTCCTGCTTCTGCACCTGAAATCTGATTTTTATCCAAGTTGCTGTTTGGCTTGGTTGTCCCTAGATTACGATTGTGGTCATCAAACCCAACCCAAGCGATTGCAACCATACCTGGGCCATAGCCGTTGTACCAAGCATCTTTAGAGTCGTTTGTGGTACCGGTTTTGCCCCCTATATCACGACGTTCTAACGATTGAGCTCGCCAGCCTGTGCCGTTCCAGCCAGTACCGTCACGCCAGTTACCGCCACCCCAAATATTGCTGTACATCATTTCGCGCATTAAGAATGCAGTCTGCTCAGAAATAACTTGAGGTGCATACTGGGGTGTCTGTTGTTCAGTCACGTCTTGCTCAGCAAATTGGCCGCTAATGCTTTGCGCTGACTCACAGCCCTGACGGCAGATGGTTTTAGGTGTGGCTTCAAATTCTAGGTCTCCAAATGGTCCTTCTACGCGACTAATATAGAAAGGTTCCACATAGTAACCACCGTTGGCGAAAACAGAATAGCCTTGCGCCATTTTGATTGGCGTTAAGCTGCCTGCGCCGAGTGCAATTGTTTCTGATCGTGGTAACTGATCAAGTTCAAAACCAAAACGCGTTAGGTACTCACGGGTCTCATCAAGGCCGACTTCACGCAGCACGCGCACTGCCATCACGTTTTTCGATTGAGCTAAACCAATACGCAGACGAGTTGGGCCAATGTAGGTTGGTGGTGAGTTCTTAGGACGCCACGCTGTTCCCTGACTTTGATCCCATTGGTTAATCGGTGCGTCATTGACCAGCGATGCTAGGGTCATTCCTTTATCGATCGCGGCAGAGTAGATAAATGGTTTAATACTTGAACCTACCTGACGTACCGATTGTGTCGCACGGTTAAATTTGTTGTGGACAAAGTTGAAGCCACCCACCAGAGAAAGTACAGCGCCATTTTCAGGATTCATAGCAACGAAAGCCGTGTTGGCATTTGGAACCTGACTGAGATGCCATGCAAATGTTGCTTCGTCGTTATCTGAGGTGATCTTGACTTGGCGTACCCAGATTTGTTCACCAGCTTTGAGCACTTCTTTTGCGTTTGATGGTGACTGACCTTGGCGGTCATCCGTTAGGAACTTACGTGCCCATTTGATGTTATCCCAAGTTAAGGTTTGAATGCCTTGTCCTTTTACTGAGATGGTTGCTTGTTTGTTTTCAACCTTAGTGACAACAGCAGGGATGAGTTCACCGTAGCTTGGTACATCGTTGAGAGTTTTATCTATTTGGGCTTGTTCAAACGCGGCTTGGTCTTCTTTCCACAATACTTTCTCAGCACCGCGGTAGCCGTGACGCTCATCATAAGCGAGTAGGTTGTTAATCGCAGAGTCGTTTGCTGCGGCTTGCAGTTTAGAATCGACCGTGGTGTAGATCTTCATACCAGAGGTGTATGCCTCGTCTTCACCGTAACGTGCAACCATCCAAGCACGAGCAAGTTCAGCTACATAAGGTGCACTTAGTTCAATTTCAGCGCCATGGTATTGAGACATGATCGGTTCTTCACGAGCTTGGTCGTACTCATCTTGCGTGATGTATTTTTCATCGAGCATTCGAAGTAAAACAACATTGCGTCGATGAGTGGCACGTTCTAATGAGTAAATTGGGTTCATTGTCGACGGAGCTTTAGGCATGCCCGCTAAAATGGCAATCTCACTTAGGCTTAAATCTTTAAGCTCTTTGCCAAAATAGGTTTGTGCAGCGGCACCAAAGCCATATGAACGGTAGCCTAAGAAAATCTTGTTGACGTACAGCTCCATGATCTCTTCTTTGCTTAGAAGCTGTTCAATATGGATGGCAATGAATATCTCTTTGATTTTACGCATTATCTTCTTCTCGTTGGAGAGGAAGAAGTTACGCGCTAGCTGCTGCGTAATGGTACTCGCACCTTGTTTCGCTGAGCCAGAAAGTGCCACCACAACCGCCGCTCGAGTAATACCAATTGGGTCAATACCTGGGTGGTCATAGAAACGGCTATCTTCGGTTGCGATAAGCGCTTCAATAAGATGTTGGGGAATGTCGTCATAGGCGACAGGTATGCGACGTTTTTCGCCGAACTGAGAGATCAGTTTGCCATCTTGACTAAATACCTGCATCGGAGTTTGCAGTTTAACGTCTTTTAGGGTGGCTACATCTGGTAGCTCGGGTTTGACATATAAATAGAAACCGAAAATAGTTCCGATTCCAAGAAATATGCAAATCAGTGTGAAAATAAACAAACGCTTTATGAACTTCACCGGAGATTCCCTGAATAATTGGGTTCACTATATGCAAACCCTTGTATTTTAAGCTAACAGTTAGCTCAATCATTTATGTGCTTATTGAACCATTCACTTACGCATAAGAGCTTAGCAACTATAAGGCATTAGCAGCATGGGTAAATCAGTAGTTTCAGGTATTGATATCGGCCACCACAGTATAAAAGTGGTCGTACTTAAACCATACAAGGGCAGATACGCACTGGTAGGTTACCAAGAGTTACCGATTGAAGCTGGCATTTTCTCTGATAACCACATGTTAAATTATCAGAAAATTGTAAAGAAACTCAAAGAACTAAGGAAGACTTTACCAAGAATTAGTCGCAAAGTAGCACTTACTCTCGCTGATAATTCAGTAATAAGTAAAGTATTACAGATAGATAGTGCCACTAGTCGGCATGAAATAGAATTTGCTCTTCTCGATGCATTTTCGTCTCAGTCCCCCTTTCCTGTAGAGGAGTTGTGCTTAGATTACGTTGAGCTGGAGGAGCAAAACACCGATCAATTTCGATTGTTTCAAGTTTTCGCGACCAAAAAGGGTGTCGTGAATAATCGAATTGAAGTGCTGCGAGCCGCAGGAATGTCGCCGCTGCTGATAGACCTTCGTTCACACAGCCTAGCCCGAGTTTGGCAACTGGCGGCGAGTCAGTTAGGTCGCAATGACTGGATGCTCATCAATATCGATCGGCATCTATCGACAGTGTGTATTGATTTTCCTCTTCATGCTCCTTATTGCAAGGATATTCATGTCGGCAATGAAGATAAGCATAAGCCGACCTTATCACAGTGCCAGTTCAAGGCATTCGCGCAAGGATTAGTCGAGAAGCTAAAACGACAAATTCAGCTCATTGCATCCATCTACAATGTCAACATTCAGGGAGTTTGGTTATGCGGAGAGGCAGGGCAGCTGTCAAAACTCTCTAAATGGCTACACATTTACTTAAAGCTAGAATGTCAGGTACTTGATCCCTTTGAACTACTAGAGTGGTCGTCTTGTCGCGTGCAAAGAAGTGAGTTAGAGGGAGGGGCATTTGCGATCGCCACCGGAGCGGCCTTGCGAGGTGTTAGCTGGTTGGAGTCGAAGAGTGCTGTATAACGTTAATTTACTTCCTTGGAGAGAATGGCGCAGGCACCAAAAAAAGCAGCGCTTGAAGTGGTTAGTTAACTCAGGTGTTATGGTGGCTCTTGCTATTCAAGGTTGGGCGGGTATCTATATTGATCACCAAATTGATATCAAGCTATCTCACTTGGCATTATTGAACTCAGAGTTAGCACAGACAAAACAGCAACAAGGAGAGTTGGACAATGTGCGGCGAGAGCTGAACAACGTCCGTGGGCATCATGAAGCATTAGCTGAGCTGAAGCAACGAACCGACAGCGTTGTTCAGTTTATTGAATCACTTCCTGTCTATATCCCGTTACGTGTGTATCTCGTTAGCCTTCAGATGGTGGGGAATAAGATTGAAATGGTGGCGATCAGCAGAGAGATCGCCAATATCAGAGCACTACTAGACTCACTCGAAAATTGCCTACGGTGCCAACAGATCCGAATTCATTCGATAACCAATGACAGTTACTTTTCTGGCCTTCTTTACCACAAAGCGGAGCTCTCATTTTCGCTAGATGGCAGTGAGGGGCTTCCAAATGGCTAAGCTAACTTTCAACATTGAACAATGGTCACAATGGCCATTGCGTTACCAACTACTCATCACTCTACTCTTTTTCGTGTTTATACAGGGTATTGGTTATCAATGGTATCTAACCCCAAAACTAGCCCAAGTCGTCGTCACTGAAAAACAGCAACAACAACTGCAATTGCTGATTGATGAGAGTTTGGTGAAACTTGCTGAATTGGCAGATATTAAAGCGAACTACCGTCTAGCACTGGAACAAAAGAGGCAGATCTCGGCTCCCTTCTTGTCTCAACCCGATATCACCGATGTGGTGGTTGAAATAAACCAGCTTGGTGTAGAGCGAAACCTGACATTCACTCGTATCGAAGTGCAAAAGCAAGACACGGACCGATTATTCTATCGCCAGCTTATTAATATTGAGCTGAGTGGGCGCTATTTTGATATCGGAGCATTTATCCGCGCTCTCGCTCAACTCCCTCAAGTGATCGTCGTTGAAGAGGTTCATTGGCAAAATAGCGCAGAGGCAAGTTCGCCATTGAAACTCCGACTGCGGGTCTATCTTTATCAGTTGTTGATTGGAGAGAACAATGAAGACTAAGGTTCTCTCTGCCTTAGTGGTTGGCTTGATGGCAAAAGGATGCCTAGCCAAGCAAGAACTCGTGGCATCTAAGATGGATTATCTTACTGAGGCATCGGTATCTGTATTATTGGCTAGGGATGCACAAGGTCTTAGTGCTAAACGGGCGGTTCGAGATCCGTTTGAGCTGCCAGTCATCGAGATTCAGACTCAAAACAAGAGCGTCGAGAACCAATTATCAACGTGCCAGCCCACGATTGATTGTCCGCTCAACAACTGGTTACTCAAAGGCACCATCATTGGTGCGAAAGCAGCCTCTGCGTTTCTCCAAACACCTCAAGGAGAGATAAAACGTGCGACGACAGAGCAATCTCTCGATTCGGGAGCAATGGTTGTTGAGCAGATAACGGCTGACTCAGTCGTGATGCGAGAAGTGCTTTCTGAACCAGAACGGCGGTCAGTTCGACATTCTCTCAAACTGCGTTGAGTAAATAGAAGGTATCTTATGAGTGAGTCTTGGCCGAGGAAAATGAGTAGCAACATCCACTCTCTATCACTGTGGTTGCTTGTCACGATGCTATGTATATGGACAAGTGATAGCACTGCTGATGCGCTGGAGTCTACAGGTCGCGACGAATACAGCGACCAGCAAAGGAATGAGGTAGAGGTGGATGGAGACCAACTGTCGATTAACTTCCAAGATATTCCAGTGAGAATTGTATTGCAGTTGTTGGCGGAACACAGCGATTTTAACATTGTGGTGTCAGATTCGGTTAGTGGGAATCTGAGTTTACGACTCACTAAGGTCTCTTGGCAGCAGGTGTTTAATACCATTCTCAAGTCAAAACAACTGGGGAAATGGGTCGAAGATGGGGTGATCATCGTTGCGCCATTATCTGAAGTTGAAGAGCGGGAAAAACAGATTCTAGATAGCACTCGATCGGAGAGGGAACGACAACAGGCGATCTCGGAGGTTATTTGGGTCAAATACGCTAAGGCTGCCGATTTGTTACTGATGCTAAGTAACAATGAAAGTGGCCGTAACCCGTATCTATCAGAGAGAGGCACCCTGAGTGTTGATGAGCGCACCAACGCTCTACTTATTCATGATTTAGAACCTAATGTGATAGGCGTTAGAAACATCGTACGTTCACTGGATATTCCCCTCAAGCAGGTGCAGATAGAGGCTCGTATTGTCACAGTGGATGAAGGGCAATTGGACGAGTTGGGCGTCCGATGGGGATTAGATCGCACAAACCGAAACACGGTGATAGGGGGCAGTATTGAGGAAAATACACTTGAAGAATTTACCCTCGACCAAATGCTGAATGTCAACCTCGGTTCGACTTCAGTTAATGCCGCCAATATCGCTTTTCAGCTTGCGACTTTAGGCTCGGATGTATTACTTGATCTTGAGTTATCAGCAATGCAATCAGAAGCGAAGGCGGAGGTCATATC
Source organism: Vibrio sp. TRT 29B02 (assembly GCF_050113655.1). Taxonomy (NCBI): domain Bacteria; kingdom Pseudomonadati; phylum Pseudomonadota; class Gammaproteobacteria; order Vibrionales; family Vibrionaceae; genus Vibrio; species Vibrio sp. TRT 29B02. Next base: position 24,536 of record NZ_JBNJOJ010000026.1, on the reverse strand, counting down.
AAGACCGAGACTCATGACCACAAATAAACAGGCAGCCTACATAGAGCAAGGGACAGAAATTCCCTATTTTGAAACATCGGATAAAGGTGTGGTTAGTGTTGAATTCAAAAAGGCGGTACTGAGCTTAGAGGTCACACCGCAGATTTTGTCTGAAGATAAATTGATACTCGATTTGAACGTGACTCAAGACCGGCCAGGTAATGTGGTCAAAGCGGGGAAAAATGAAGCGCTGGCGATCAATACTCAGAGACTCGAGACGCAAGTTTTGGTTAACGATGGTCAAACCGTCGTCCTGGGAGGGATCTATCAATACAGTGTGACTGATTCTATAGATAAGGTTCCTATGCTTGGTGATATTCCTATTCTGGGAACGCTGTTTCGTCGTACTTACCAAAATATCGCTAAAAGCGAGTTGCTGATTTTCGTCACTCCAACCATAGTCACAGAGTCAGATTTCTCTGAGGTGCGAAAATAAATTTGCATTAATGGCACCTTATCTAGATAATTTCGGGTCTTATCACGAATTATCTGTGAGGAATCGGTGCCACAAGCTTTTCCATCGCTAGTACTATACTGGCTTTTCTTGTGGCGATGTCATTGAATTAACGTTGTAAATTACTGCTAAACATGGCTGAGAAACGCAATATTTTCCTTGTTGGCCCTATGGGTGCCGGCAAAAGCACAATTGGTAGACATCTAGCTCAACAGCTTCATATGGAGTTTGTTGACTCAGATACTGTCATCGAAGAACGCACAGGCGCAGATATCGCTTGGGTATTTGACGTAGAAGGTGAAGAAGGCTTCCGCGTTCGCGAGGAAAAAGTGATTAATGACCTCACTGAAGAGCAAGGTATCGTACTTGCAACAGGTGGTGGTTCAATCAAGAGCAAAGAAAACCGCAATCGCCTTTCTGCTCGCGGTATTGTTGTTTACCTAGAGACAACAATTGAGAAGCAACTTGCGCGTACTAACCGCGACAAGAAGCGCCCATTATTACAAACTGATAGTCCACGTGAAGTGTTGGAATCCCTAGCGGGTGAACGTAACCCTCTTTACGAAGAAATTGCGGACTACACAGTACGTACAGACGATCAAAGTGCAAAAGTGGTAGCCAACCAGATCGTAAAAATGCTAGAAGAAAGTTAAGACTTTTAGCAACTGGAGAATACCCATGGAACGGATTACGGTCAGCTTAGGTGAACGTAGCTATCCAATCTCAATTGGCGCCGGATTATTTAATGATCCGGCCCACCTTTCTTTCTTATCTGCAAAACAAAAAGTTGTCGTCATCACCAATGTGACGGTGGCTCCTTTATACGCGGATAAAATTCTCTCTCTTATAGAACAGCTTGGCTGTCAAGCCTCTGTGTTAGAGCTACCAGATGGAGAGCAATACAAATCACTCGATACCTTTAACACTGTCATGAGTTACTTGCTTGAAGGCAACTATGCCCGTGATGTTGTGGTTATTGCGCTAGGCGGTGGCGTGATTGGTGATTTGGTTGGTTTCTCTGCGGCTTGTTATCAGCGTGGTGTCGATTTTATTCAGATCCCAACAACGCTACTCTCTCAGGTTGATTCCTCAGTGGGAGGAAAAACAGCAGTAAACCATAAGCTTGGCAAGAACATGATTGGGGCTTTTTATCAGCCTAAAGCGGTCGTGATTGATACTGATTGTTTGAAAACCTTGCCGAGTCGTGAGTTTGCGGCGGGGATGGCTGAAGTCATCAAGTATGGCATCATCTACGATCCTGAATTTTTTGTTTGGCTAGAAGAGAACCTCGACAGATTATATCAACTGGATGAGCAAGCACTGACTTACGCGATTGCACGTTGTTGTGAAATCAAAGCGGAAGTGGTTGCACAGGATGAGAAAGAGTCGGGAATTCGCGCATTGCTGAACCTAGGTCATACATTTGGTCATGCGATTGAAGCCGAGTTAGGTTATGGTAATTGGCTACACGGAGAAGCCGTTTCGTCAGGTACCGTGATGGCAGCAAAAACCGCACAGCTTCAAGGGCTTATCACTGAGCAGCAAGTTGAGCGAATTATTTCTATACTGAAGAGAGCACAACTACCAGTCCATACACCGAAGCAGATGTCATTTGCTGATTTTATCAAGCACATGATGCGCGATAAGAAAGTATTGTCTGGTGAACTTCGACTGGTTTTGCCTACCAGTATAGGAACAGCCGAAGTAGTAAAAGGTGTTCCTGAGTCGGTACTTGAGCAAGCGATCGACTTCGCACGCACCGTATAATTCTTCTAGTCTGTAATACCAAACTGGCATCAATGATGTTGGTTTGGTACTACTCATATTGTCATTAGGATAACGCAAATGAGCTTGGCGCATGATCCACGTGTGTTGGAATTAGACTCTCAGACAGAACTGTTGGAACGATTGCAGCTGTTAACTAATTTTGGCTCAAACTTGGTGACATTAGGAGGAGCTCCGGGAGCTGGAAAAACTTGGCTAGCGCAATGCTATCTCGAAGCGTGGGCTCAAGATAAAAACCAGTCTCTACTCATGTGTCATGCCAACCAAGGTGATGACCAGCGTCGCTCGACAATCTTAACTCAGCTCGTGTCCGAGCCGCTATTTAACCCATCCGACTCTCTTGTGGAATCTTTTACGCGCTTAATGGAAGGTGAAAGCTGTGATGTGGTTATCGCAGTGGATGATGCTCATCTGCTGAGTGAGTCTTTTGTGTCTGAGCTTTGGATGTTAGTGCTTGAAGCGCAAACCAACCCGAGCTGGACTGTTAATGTGCTGTTGTTTGCAGAGTCTAACAGTATGGATGCGCTCCTGACTCGTTTAAGTTATGGTCAGGAACACAAACCAATTGATCTTGAAATTGAACCACTTAGCCAGCAGGAAGCGGATCGTTTTTTTGAACATTTGGTGATTCGATTTGTCGAAGATGACATGGAAAAACGGGTACGCAACGCGTATCGGACGATCGCTCGCCGCCCTGGCGAGATCATGGCGTTAGGGGATTATAAAGTGGAAAAAAGGATTATTATCCGCTCGATAGTGGGTTCTCCGGTGAATATTGCATTACTGGTTATTACTTTGCTGTTATTAATCGGTGGCGGGTACTGGTGGATGATGATGCAACCATCTGCGGACGACAAAGCACAGCAAATTACCCAGTCGATGGAGCAGACGGTGATTCCTACTCTCCCTGAAAGTGAATCTGAAACAGAAGCTAGCGCAGTTATCATTGAATCAGAGCCCGTTATAGATCAGACCTTGGTGAATGCGGTTGATGACTCTATGGCTTTGCCGCCCGATGTCACCGAGCAGGTAACAAGTGTCGGTACTGCCGATGATGCCCAACAGCGTGTAGTGATCACATCAGACGTTGTCGATGCGCTGATGGAAGGGAAACCTGAACAAGTGGATACCAGCGTGATCGATGAGGTGGTTGAACAATCTATGGTCGAAGAACCGACTCCGGTTGAAGAAGCGGTATCGCCTCAAGAACAGACGCCATCAACAACAGAAACGGTCATTAAGTTCTCCTTTACTAAAGATGAACTTAAGAGTTTTTCTTCACGCAGCTACACTTTGCAGCTTGCTGCCGTTAGCTCACTTCAAGAAGTTCAGAAATTTATCGATCTGCATCAACTTGCTAACCAAGTGTTTATTTATCCAACGGAACGCAATGGTGTTGAATGGTACATTATCACCTATCAAAACTACCCAACGATTCAGGTTGCACGTGATGCAGTGGCTGGATTATCGAGTGAGTTACAAAAACTGGATCCGTGGGCAAAGTCGTTGAATCAAGTTCAACGCGAGATAGATCGTGGCAGCCAAGAGAACTAGATTGTTTTTCACCGCAAAATAGCCTGAGATTAATTACAAAATATGTTACATTCCGCAGCCTTAATTTGTGGTTGATAGATAGAGCAGTAGATGAAGAAGCAGCGAGCCTTCCTGAAATGGGCAGGGGGTAAATACGGACTTGTCGAAGATATCCAGCGTCACTTGCCTGAAGCTCGTAAACTGGTAGAGCCGTTCGTAGGTGCTGGTTCTGTTTTCCTCAATACGGACTACGAGCAATACCTGCTGGCAGATATTAATCCGGATCTGATCAACCTGTATAACCTTCTTAAAGTAAATCCACAAGAGTACATCTCGGAAGCGAAGCGTTGGTTCTGTGCTGAGAATAATCGTAAGGAAGCTTATCTCGATATTCGTCAGCAGTTTAATGCCACTGACGATGTCATGTATCGCTCCTTAGCATTTCTTTATATGAACCGTTTTGGTTTTAATGGCTTATGCCGTTACAACAAGAAGGGTGGGTTTAATGTCCCTTTCGGTTCGTATAAGAAGCCGTACTTCCCTGAAGCAGAGCTAGAGTTCTTTGCGGAAAAATCAAAGAAGGCGACTTTCGTATGTGAAGGCTACCATGAGACCTTCAAGCGTGCGCGAAAGGGCAGTGTGGTTTATTGTGATCCTCCTTATGCACCGTTATCTAACACAGCGAACTTTACCTCATACGCAGGCAATGGGTTCAGCTTAGATGATCAGGCCGCTTTGGCGGATGTTGCCGAGCGAGCTGCGGTAGAACGTGGAATCTCAGTTCTTATCTCTAACCACGATACAACACTCACTCGTCGCTTATATCATGGCGCAGAGCTTAACGTGGTTAAGGTGAAGCGTACTATAAGCCGCAATGGTGCAGGGCGAAATAAAGTCGATGAACTGCTAGCGCTATTTAAGCCAACAGACAGTGAATAATCACATTTCATCAAGCTTTCCTATCTTCTGACCTTTAGCTTAGGTAGAATTGCGCGCAAAATGCTCTGTAATTCAGAGAATCTGTTTTGAATGCAATGATGCCAATTACTACTAGAGGTCAGGTATGAAAGATTTCCTTATCGCTCCATCGATTTTGTCTGCAGACTTTGCTCGCTTGGGTGAAGACGTTGAAAAAGTGCTCGCAGCAGGCGCTGACGTGGTTCACTTCGACGTAATGGATAACCACTACGTACCAAACCTGACTTTTGGCGCACCTATCTGTAAAGCATTGCGTGATTACGGTATCACCGCGCCGATTGATGTTCACCTTATGGTTAAGCCGGTTGATAGCATCGTTCCAGATTTCGCCAAAGCTGGCGCATCGATGATCACATTCCATATCGAAGCATCAGAGCATGTTGATCGTACGTTGCAACTGATTAAAGAGCACGGCTGTAAAGCGGGCGTTGTACTCAACCCTGCGACCCCTCTGTCACACCTTGAGTACATCATGGACAAAGTGGATATGATTCTACTGATGTCAGTGAACCCAGGCTTTGGCGGTCAGTCTTTCATTCCAAATACCCTTGATAAGTTACGTGCAGTGCGCAAGATGATTGACGAATCGGGTCGCGATATCCGTTTGGAAATCGATGGTGGTGTGAAAGTGGATAACATCAAAGAGATCGCGGAAGCTGGCGCGGATATGTTCGTAGCCGGTTCTGCAATCTTTAACGAGCCAGATTACAAACAAGTGATCGACCAAATGCGCGCAGAATTGGCTCAGGTGAAGTAATTCGATGAATAAGCGTATTAAACTGATTGCCTTCGATTTGGATGGTACTTTGCTTGATAGTGTACCTGATCTCGCGGTAGCGGCTGATCAAGCCGTTCAAGCATTGGGCTTTCCCTCTGTTACTGAAGAGCAAGTTCGAGACTATGTGGGTAACGGTGCTGATATTCTTATCGGGCGTTCACTTAGCCGTAGTTTGACCGTGTCACCTGATCTTGACCCACAATTGCATGCCAAGGCTCGTGTGTTATTTGATGATTATTACCAACAAGGCGGGCACAAGTTAAGTCATTTATACCCAGCGGTAAAAGAGACTTTGGCTGAACTACACCGTGCTGGCTTTACGATGGCGCTGGTGACCAACAAACCTTCCAAGTTTGTTCCTGAAGTGTTGGCTCAGCATAACATTGGCCAATACTTTGTAGATGTGATTGGTGGTGATACGTTCCCTGAAAGAAAACCTAACCCCATCGCACTTAACTGGCTGCTTGAGAAGCACAACTGCCAGCCTGAAGAAATGTTGATGGTTGGCGATTCAAGCAATGACATCAAAGCGGCCAAGAATGCAGGTTGTTACTCATTTGGTCTTACTTATGGCTACAACCACGGTGAGCCAATCTCTGACTCTGAGCCAGATTACGTCGCGGACACCATCGCAGATTTAGTCGATGTTGTAACGGTTTGCGCGTAAGTGCAATAAAATATCTTCCAAAATACTCGTTAATGAGTACACTGAGTAAACCGTGTCACTAGGTGATTGAGAACCTGAATCGACACGGTTTTTTCATATATTTAGATTAAGAAGTCAAAGGAATCATTCCCATGAGCAAACCCATTGTATTGAGTGGTGTTCAACCATCAGGTGAACTAAGTATCGGTAACTACTTGGGTGCTCTACGTCAATGGCAACAAATGCAGGACGATTATGATTGCCAATACTGTGTAGTAGACCTTCATGCAATTACTGTCCGTCAAGATCCAAAGGCACTGCATGAAGCGACGCTTGACGCATTAGCAATCTGTCTTGCCGTTGGTGTTGATCCGAAAAAGAGCACGCTATTTGTTCAGTCTCATGTACCAGAGCATGCTCAACTTGGTTGGCTTCTTAACTGCTATACCCAGATGGGTGAACTTGGTCGTATGACTCAGTTTAAAGATAAGTCTGCTCGTTATTCAAAAGATACCTCTAGCCAGTTCGGTGATGTGAATGTGGGTTTGTTTGACTACCCTGTATTGATGGCAGCTGACATCCTGCTTTACGGTGCTCACCAAGTGCCAGTAGGTAGCGATCAGAAGCAGCACTTGGAGTTAGCACGCGATATTGCTAACCGTTTTAACAACATCTATTCGCCAGAGCAGCCTATCTTCCAAGTACCAGAACCGTATATTCCAACAGTGAATGCACGCGTGATGAGCCTTCAAGATGCGACTAAGAAGATGTCAAAGTCAGACGATAACCGTAAAAACGTGATTACTCTGTTGGAAGAGCCTAAGTCAATCATTAAGAAGATTAACAAAGCTCAGACAGACGCAGAGACACCACCACGTATCGCGCATGACTGGGATAACAAAGCCGGTATTTCTAACTTGATGGGTCTTTACTCGGCAGCGACGGGTTTAAGCTTTGAAGAGATTGAAGCTAAGTACCAAGGCGTTGAAATGTATGGTCCGTTCAAGAAAGATGTCGGCGAAGCCCTTGTCGCAATGCTTGAGCCTATCCAAGCTGAATACCATCGTATCCGCGCTGATCGTGCTTACATGGATCAAGTGATGAGACAGGGTGCGGAAAAAGCGTCAGCTCGTGCTGCTGAAACATTGAAGAAAGCATACCAAGCAGTAGGTTTCGTTACACGCCCGTAGTGCTGAGAAAAGCCAGAACGCTGCGCTTCGAGATCGGGCTACGCCCTTCGAGATGCTAGATCGCTTCGCTCCGAGAACGGACTTCGTCCTTCGAGAGGCTCTTGTGGTGAGTGAGTCGAAAGTTGCAGGCAGCGCTGGCTAACGCTTAAGTCTAATTGTCTGATTTTAAAAGAAAAGGGTTGATATACACTGTCAACCCTTCCAAGTTTTTCTCGCTTCTCGCTTCTCGCTTCTCGCTTCTCGCTTCTCGCTTCTCGCTATTGCGCCCCTTCAAAGCCCATTTGACGCCACGCTTCAAAAGCAATGATCGCCACCGCATTGGAGAGGTTGAGACTGCGTGCATCAGGCATCATTGGAATGCGGATGCGCTGTTCCATAGGCATACTTTCAATCAAATCAGCGGGTAGGCCGCGAGTTTCTGGGCCGAATAACAGCACGTCACCTTTATGGAATTGAGCGTCGACGTGATGACCTGTGGTTTTTGTTGTGCAGGCAAAGATGCGATAGTCACCGCGCTCTTTCTCTAAGTATTCCACAAATGCCTGATAGTTTTTGTGTCGAATAACGCGAGCAAGATCATGATAGTCGAGCCCTGCGCGACGTACTTTCTTCTCTTCCAAATCAAACCCTAGTGGCTCAATCAAATGTAAGTTGGCACCACAGTTGGCACATAGACGAATAATGTTACCAGTATTAGGTGCGATCTCAGGCTCATATAGGGCGATATCAAACATATTGTGATTCTTTAATTACTGACAGGATTGAGGCCTGAAAGTATAAGGCGGCTTGCCACAGCCGCCAAGTCTGATGTAGTGATTTTGTAGGGATACTTAGTGATGGAGAGGGAGTGTGATCGTCACGCACAGTCCACCTAGCTTGCTGCGCGTTGCACTCACGGTTCCGCTGTGCTGCCTTACTGCACTTTCGGTGATGGTTAATCCTAGTCCGGTACCACCACTGTGCCTATCACGAGCCGTTGACACGCGATAGAAAGGGCGGAAGATCGCATCGAGTTCATGGTCAGGTACCCCATCACCGTTGTCATCAACAGTGATCGTAATGTACTGGTTGGACTCTACCACTTGAACTTCGATACGATCCTTTCCGTAGTAGATGGCGTTGCGGACGATATTGTCTACCGCACTCATCAGCAACTTGGGATTACCTGATATTGCACAACTTGGCAAGGTAGTGAAAATCAGTTCTTTATCCATTTGTTCTGCTTCAAATTGAGCATCAGAAAGGATGGCTTCCCATAGACTACTGACGGGCTGTAGCTCTCGATTTAAGTGGCTGTCGACTTGCATTCGTGACAGCTCAAGAAGTTCAGCAATCATCTGCTCTAAGCGTTGCGCTTCGGTATCTATGCGAGCTAATTCCGCGCTCTCCCCTTGTTTTCTGGTGGCAAGCGCGTTTGCCATGCGCAGACGAGTGAGAGGAGAACGAAGTTCATGGGATATGTCGGACAGCAATCTCTGTTGACCTGAGATCATCTGGTTCACGGCCTCAACCATTTGGTTGAAGCTAGCTCCTGCTTGGCGGAATTCACTGGTGCCTTTCTCCAAGCTAGGGTCGACAACAAACTCACCTTTCGCGACACGCTTTGCCGCTCGTTCAAGCTTACGAGCGGGTTGACTTAATGCCCACGCTAACCAAAGCAGTAAGGGCGTACTTACGATCATTACCGCAAATAGTAGCTGGAACGGTCGGTCAAACATTCGTAGCAAGAAAGGAGGTGGCTGGTTCCACTTTACACCAACAAACAGTAATAGATCCTGTTTTGCTAATGTCACAGGTAGGGGGCCGGCAAACATGTAGTGACCGTATAGTTTTTGTTTTGGCTTTCCTGAAAGCTCGACACTCGTGATGAAGTTTTGTAGCGCTTTCGATCTATGTTCTCTTGAATCTTGTGTGGTGAGCAGGCTGCCGTCGAGGTCGGTAACAAAAAAGCGCGGCCGTGTATCACGAGGCGAGCGAGAAGGACCTTCCAGTTTGAATAGAATATTGGCAAGGTTTTCCTCGTTGGCGAACTGCTTCTCAATCGTCATTTTGAGTTCGATCAGACGATCATACTGATCGGCGGGAATATCACGAGCTTTCCTTGGATCAAGGTGAGGCAGAGACAGTACCGCCATCAGCACCAGAAACATGGTAAACCAAAAGATCGCAAAGATACGACCGTACAGACTGGTGATTTTTGGAAGTCGCATTAGTCCTCCTCAACCAGTAGATAGCCACGACCACGAAGCGTTTTGATACGTGATTTACCATCTTCTCTATCCGGAAGTTTTTTCCGCAAGTTAGATACATGCATATCGATAGCGCGATCAAAAGCGGCTAGACGTTTGCCCAGTACATCGAGGCTAAGGGTCTCTTTGGTTAGTGTCTGTCCCGGATTTTGAACAAAGTGGCTCAACAATGCGAACTCAGTGGTGGTCAGATCAAGCAGTTGGCCCTGACAGTAAGCCTCCTGCTTGCCGGGATAGATTTGAATATCTTGGTATTCGACACAGTCTGAGTTTTTACTTTGCTTGCCATTGGCTGAGCTTTGAGTGCGACGTAAGATTGCTCGGATTCGCGCGAGTAATTCACGATCGCTGAACGGTTTAGGTAGGTAGTCATCAGCACCCAGTTCAAGACCAATAACACGGTCAATCTCTTCACCTTTGGCGGTGAGCATCAATACTGGGGTTTGCCAATCTTCTCGGAGACGTTTGAGAGTTTCCATCCCATTGAGTTTAGGCATCATGACATCAAGCAGAATTAAATCAATATCATCGCTAAGTCGTGCTAGTCCTTCTTCACCATTGTTTGCTTCCGATACGTCGAACCCCTCAAAAGAGAGAACTTCTTTCAACAGGCTTGTGAGTTCTGTATCGTCATCAATTAACAGTATATGTGGCATAGCAAGGTCTCAACTTAGTTTGGTTACCGTTAGTTTACTGGGAAAACGTCCATTGATTTAGTGTCATTATTGTTCTTTACGATTCTTTACGCTCTATAGACGTTGCTTTACGCTGCAAGTCGTATTCTACACTTAACCGCTGTGAAGACAGCTCATTCAACAGATTAACGTGAAGGGTACGATTATGAAATTAGCAAAAAAAGTAGTATTGGCAGCCGCTGTTCTTCCTCTAGCATTGGGTACAGCAAGTGCATATGCATTTGGTGGTAAAGATCACAAGAAGGGTGGCCATGGCGAATGTGGCGGTGGTTTTGACCGCGGTATTATGCGCCAACTGGATCTCACTGACGCACAGAAAGACCAGCTTCAAGAGATGCGTGAAACTGGTAAAAAAGATATGAAAGCGGCATTCAAAGATAACTTCGAAACGCGCCATGCTGAAAATCAAGCACAGCGTGCGAAAATGCAGCAGTTAGTATTGGCGGACAATTTTGACCAAGCGGCTGCGAATGAATTAGCGAAAGCTATGGTTGTTCAACAAACAGAGCACAAAGTTAAGATGCTGGAGAGACAGCACAAGATGCTAAGCATTTTGACTCCTGAGCAGAAAGCGAAGTTTGTTGAACTGCAACAAGAGCGCGCTACTGAGTGTGCTGAAAAAATGCAAAAGCGTTTTGACTAACCTTGTTCAGTAACGCATTCGAAGGCGGCCGAAAGGTCGCCTTTTTTATGTCATTTTTATTCAACTTGTGAAGCGTTATACTTAGGGGATGTTTGCTTACTAATCAAAGTACTATGAAACAGGAATACGCTCGCCTTGTCACCATGGCGGCTTGGACAGCTACGATAGTGGCTACGGTTTTACTTATTGTTAAAGTCGCAGCTTGGTGGGTCACGGGATCGGTCAGTCTTCTTGCGTCACTAATTGACTCGATGCTTGATATTGCCGCCTCACTGGTCAATTTGGTTGTCGTGCGATACTCATTACAACCGGCAGACCGAGAGCACACCTTTGGTCATGGTAAAGCAGAGTCTTTAGCTGCCTTAGCTCAAGCGATGTTCATTTCAGGTTCGGCGGTCTTTCTTATTCTTAACGGCATAGAACGTTTCTTCAGGCCTCATGCTCTCCAGTCACCAGAGTATGGCGTATATGTCAGTTTGTTTGCCATTGCGGTGACATTGGGTTTGGTTACCTTCCAAAAACAAGTTGTCAAAAAAACGGGCAGCCAAGCGATCGCAGCCGATTCACTTCACTATCAGTCTGATCTCTATATGAACGCGGCTATTATGCTGGCGCTGGGTTTAAGTTGGTTTGGTATCACACAGGCAGATGCGGTGTTTGCTGTCGGGATCGGTGTGTTTATCTTATACAGCGCATTCAAGATGGTTCAGGAAGCCATTCAAACGCTACTGGACAGAAAGCTTCCGGATGATGAACTTAAAGCCATTCGACAATGTTGTTTGAATGTGAAGGGGGTACTGGGCGTTCATCAACTAAGAACACGGATGTCTGGCCCGACACGTTTTATTCAGCTTCATTTGGAATTGGAAGATAATATGCCATTGCTTGAGGCGCATCGAATCTCTGATCAAGTCGAGGATAAATTGCTTGAGCTTTTTCCTCAATCGGATGTACTAATTCATCAGGATCCCTATTCTGTGGTATTGGGAGCGGAGAAAGTCCAGAAATCTCAAGATTGGTAAGAGTAATAACGCAGACAAACCGTCAACTATTGACTATCTTTTCAGCGATACCACTTTTAACTGTGATCCTGATGTGTATCAAGTAAGTCAATGTGCAAAGCTGTAATACTCTTACATAAGTAGAAAACTTACATAATTTGATGCAAATAAAAGTAGTATTCCTTTCTAGGAAAGGTAACATATTGCACAGTTAAAGGAATTTTGTTGGTGGCTTGTTTGAAAGCGGCTGACGTAAAAATTGAAATAAGATTCCCAAAAATCGAGGGTGAGCATGATTAAGAAGATCGGTGTCTTAACAAGTGGCGGTGACGCACCTGGTATGAACGCAGCAGTCCGTGGTGTAGTTCGTACTGCACTATCTGAAGGGTTAGAGGTTTACGGTGTATTCGATGGCTACTTAGGCCTATATGAAGATCGTATCAAACAACTGGATCGTTCAAGCGTTTCTGACGTGATCAACAAGGGCGGTACGTTCCTAGGTTCTGCACGTTTCCCTGAGTTCAAAGAAGTCGAAGTTCGCCAAAAAGCGATCGAAAACTTACAGAAACACGGCATTGAAGCTCTTGTTGTTATCGGCGGTGACGGCTCTTACATGGGTGCGAAGAAGCTGACTGAAATGGGTTACCCATGTATTGGTCTTCCTGGCACAATCGACAACGACATCGCAGGTACAGATTACACAATCGGTTACCTAACTGCTCTTAATACAGTTATCGATGCGATCGACCGTCTACGTGATACTTCATCTTCTCACCAACGTATTTCTATCGTAGAGATCATGGGTCGCCACTGTGGTGATCTTACGCTTATGTCTGCGATCGCTGGTGGCTGTGAGTACATCATCACACCAGAAACGGGTCTAGATAAAGAGAAGCTAATTGGTAATATCCAAGATGGCATCGCTAAAGGTAAGAAGCATGCGATCATTGCTCTAACAGAGCTAATGATGGATGCGAACGAGCTAGCTAAAGAGATCGAAGCGGCAACAGGTCGAGAGACTCGTGCTACGGTTCTGGGCCACATTCAACGTGGTGGTCGTCCAACTGCGTTTGACCGTGTACTCGCTTCACGTATGGGTAACTACGCTGTACATCTTCTAATGGAAGGTCAAGGTGGTCGCTGTGTTGGTATTCAGAAAGAGCAACTTGTTCACCACGATATTATCGATGCAATCGAGAACATGAAGCGTCCTGTACGCACTGACCTGTTCAAGGTAGCGGAAGAGTTGTTCTAAGCACATCGCTAAAATGATTCAAATAAAAAGCCAGTTGGGAAACCAACTGGCTTTTTTACTATTTGTCGTTTGGTTAGTTCACAATCATGGTTGAGATAACGTAACCGACAGTCGTAGCGGTAACCACGCCAATGAAACCTGGTAGCAAGAAGCTGTGGTTGAGAATGTACTTCCCGATTTGGGTTGTCCCTGAGCGGTCGAAGGTAATCGCGGCTAGGTCACTTGGATAGAACGGGAAGAAGAAGTAAGCATAACATGCGGGTAGTACACCAATCAGAACAGGGGCTGGAATGCCCATCGCAAATCCAAGTGGCAGCATGATGGTAAGAACCGCAGCCTGACTCTTGAGGAATACTGACACCACAAACATCGCGATGGCGAAAGTCCATGGATGCGCGGCCACAATGTCACTCACCAAACTGATTAAGTAGGGTTTGTGGAAGCCGATAATCGTGTCACTCATCCAAGCAATACCAAAGATGATGATCACCGCCGTCATACCTGCGATAAACACGTTACTGTGGACGATTTTTTTCGGCTCTACTTTAGTGGTGAGTAGAATCAACGCACCGACAGATAGCATCAGAAACTGAATCGCTACCGACATCTTAACTCCGCTTGGTAGCAGACCTAAATCTTTACCAAACATCGCGACAAATATGACGGTGGCGATACCCGCGAGGAAGATGGTTAAACCTTTCTTCGCAACGCCTTCGTGGCTAGGGGTTTGATCGTCTTCATCGCTAGCATCAATTAGCTGTGCTTTGAATTCAGGATCTTGGCAACGTTCAATGAATGCTGGATCTTGATCGAGATCTTTACCGCGTTTCAAACTCCATAAACAGCCAACAAGTACACCAATCAGAGTTGCTGGAATGGTGACAAGCAGTACGTCAACTAGGCTGATATCGAGACTGTTGTCTGCGGCAGTCGCCATGACAACAGCCGCTGCTGCTGCAATCGGACTTGCCGTGATCCCCATTTGTGAAGCGACCGTAGACATTGCCATTGGTCTTTCAGGGCGAATACCTTTCTTATATGCCACATCATAAATAACGGGAAGAAGTGGGTAAACCGAGTGGCCAGTCCCGACTAACACAGTAAGAGAGTAAGTACAAAGTGGGCCTAAGAAGACGATTTGACTAGGGTGTTTGCGTAGCAGGCGCTCTGCGAACTTAACCAGTAGCTTGAGGCCACCCGTTGCTTCGAGTGTGGCTGATGCTGCGACCACCGCGAGAATGATCAGCATTACGCTGATAGGAGGTGATCCCGGTGCGACACCAAAAACGAAGGCCAGAACAGAAACGCCCAGACCACCGAGTAAACCAAACGCAATGCCTCCATGGCGGATACCGATAAAAATGACCGTCAGAAGCAGGAGCATATGTACGTAAAACATAATCTAACCCTACAGTAAGTTGAAAGTTGTGATTATGCTAACCCGAAAGGGGTAGGCGAAATGTGAGGTCTTTTGCTTATCTCGCGCATGACTTTCACTATTCGCCTCTTCTTTGTTTGTTATCAAATAACGAAGCTTAAATGGAGGAAATAGGTCGATTTATATCTAAGGCTTATGCACCAGAACGTAATCTCTTACGTTTCTGGAATGTTTGGTGTACGCCTCGACGTAACGCCTTAACTCTGTTTTCTGCTTTATCTACGCCAAGCAGAACCGTGAGTGCAAGCAAGGTGATAACAACGGACTGTTGTAAGTATCCTAACCCTATCATCAAGCCTAGAGCGGCAAGCATCCAGATAACTGCTGCGGATGTCACACCGTGGATTTTGCCATCTTGCGTCATCATTACACCGGCACCTAGAAAACCAACACCGGTAATGATTTGCCCAAGCACGCGAGCTTGGTCAAGGGTGTTTGGCGAGAGTGATACGGCCATCGACATAAATAGATAGGTACCAGAAATGATCAGAATTGAAGTACGAATACCGACAGGTTTGCCACGAGTCTGACGTTCGACACCAATTAAAATACCATTGATAGCGCAGCAAAGTAGCGCTAGCCAACTAAACGGTCCTAAGTCTAATAGTTGATCTAAAGTTGGTTGCATTATGACCTCCAAAACGCTCGAGTATGCATAGATTACAGGTGTCGATCGAACAAAAGATTTCTATCTTTAAGAAAAAAACTAGCAGCCATCTGTGGTAAGAATGAAATTCGGAGGATCAGTTTCCGTCGCCTCGGTGTACTGTAAGAAGCAGTTTAGTCCAACTTGTCTTCGACTCGCCGGCATATAGAGAATGATGCCATCGTCGCCATTGGTATTGCTAAAGTACCAGTCAGCATTGTCGCTGCCCCAAGTGGTGTTTTCTATGTTGGCATCAATAAGATGATCCCATGCGTTTGCATTGTCTGCTCTCGCATAGCCGTAGACGAGCAAGACATTCTCACCTTCAATTTCAATCGAAGCGTTCTCCTCGGTGTCGAGACCTCGAACCGATGACAAACCAATTAACTGATCGTTTGCTCCTTGCATGGCACTACGTAACCCTTGTAGGGCTGAAATGCGTGCGTCCGATTGGATATTTAACATACGTGGCAACGCTGTGACCGCTAGGATACCGAGCACAACAATGACGATAATGAGTTCAATCAGGGTAAATCCACGTACGTTTTTCATTACTACTCTAAATGTAGGTCGAGAGGGGTTTTACTGGCGCGGCCGCCAATTTCTCTAGTCAGTTTCGGTACCAAGTAACCAGAGACTTGTTCCAGCACGCCGGCCATGATTCTTTTGGCTTCCTGATCGGAAATAAAGAAATGCGCAGCGCCTTGCACCTTGTCTAGTACATGGATGTAATACGGCAGAATGCCTGCATCAAACAGTGCGTTACTCAGCGCAACTTGGCTAGCAACACTGTCATTCACACCTTTAAGCATCACGCCTTGGTTGAGTAGAGTAACACCAACTTGTTTGAGTCGAGACAATGCGTTGGTCAGAGTTTGATCTATCTCCTGTGCATGATTGATATGCGTAACTAAGATCACTTGTAGACGAGTTTGAGCCAATGTGTCCGTCAGAGTCTGGGTGATACGATCTGGGATGACGACAGGTAAGCGAGAGTGAATACGTAAGCGCTTAATATGGCCAATATCTGCAATATGCTTGATGAGCCAATTTAACTCCTCATCCTTGGCCATGAGAGGATCGCCACCGGATAAAATGATCTCATCGATCTCAGGGTGCTGCTGAATGTAGTCGAGGCTGGTTTGCCAAACTTGCTTAGATCCTTTGTTTTCGTCGTACGGGAAATGACGACGGAAACAGTAGCGGCAATTGATGGCACAGCCGCCTTTTACAATCATCAATGCGCGATTACGATATTTGTGCAGTAATCCTGGGATGGCATTGTTCTGTTCTTCGAGCGGATCGTTGGAATATCCTTGATGAATTTCAAACTCCTCACTCAAGGGCAGCACCTGACGTAAAAGCGGGTCATAAGGGTTGCCTTTTTCCATTCTATCGACAAAACTTTGCGGCACACGTTGCGCAAAAAGCTTTCGAGCTTCAAACCCGTTCTGCCAAGGGGTCGGATCAATTTCAAGTTGTTCGAGCAGTTTTGCAGGATCCGAGATCCCATTCGCTAGCTGTTTAAGCCAGTTTTGCTCAACAGATTCAACTTTTCGGGTTATGATGTGCGGCATTGAATTTAGCTCTAAGAATGTAAGAGGAAAAAATGGCTACTGTTAGCACCAATGAATTTAAAGGCGGTCTAAAACTAATGCTTGATAACGAGCCTTGCGTTATCTTGGAAAACGAATACGTTAAACCTGGTAAAGGCCAAGCGTTCAACCGCGTAAAAATTCGTAAACTTCTTTCTGGTAAAGTGCTAGAGAAAACCTTCAAGTCTGGTGATACTTGTGAAGTTGCAGACGTAATGGATATCGACCTAGATTATCTATATAACGACGGCGAATTCTACCACTTTATGAACAACGAAACATTCGAGCAGATTGCTGCTGATGTTAAAGCGGTAGGTGACAACGCTAAGTGGTTGGTTGAAAACAACACTTGTATGTTAACTCTTTGGAACGGCAACCCAATCGTGGTAACGCCACCAAACTTCGTTGAGCTAGAAGTAACCGATACAGATCCAGGTCTAAAAGGCGATACTCAAGGTACGGGTGGTAAACCTGCAACACTGTCTACAGGTGCAGTAGTACGCGTTCCTCTGTTTATCTCTATCGGCGAAGTGATCAAAGTAGATACTCGCTCTGGCGAATACGTTAGTCGTGTAAAATAAGCATTGCTTAGGTTAAGTTTTAGAAAAAGGTCACTTCGGTGGCCTTTTTTATTTTTATCTGCAAGGTTTGATGTGCCACAATTCTAGGTCAGTCCGATGGTACTAAACTAGAACCTATGAAACAGTCTCTTAAAATATGGCTAGATGCCGCTCGACCAAAAACCTTGCCTCTTGCATTGGTTTCTATCTTAACCGGTAGCGTATTGGCGTACTCCACTCACCAATTCTCTTTTGTTGTCGCGTTATTGGCGTTTTTGACCGCGACTCTGCTGCAGATTTTATCGAATCTTGCCAATGATTATGGCGATGCAGTGAAAGGAACCGACAATGAAAATCGACTTGGACCGATGCGTGCGATTCAGTCAGGTGCAGTGAGTCAGTCTGCTATGAAGCAGGCGATGATGATTAATGTGGTCCTGACTGTTATTGCGGGTCTGACGTTGGTGATGTACGCGTTAGAAAGCTTACAGAGCATCTTGGCCTTTATTGGCTTGGGGATGTTGGCAATCGTTGCGGCAATTGCTTATACCGTTGGCAATAAACCTTATGGCTATGTTGGCTTAGGTGATATTTCCGTCTTTATTTTCTTTGGTTTACTTGGCGTAGCAGGGACGTACTTCTTGCATACCGGCATCGTGGCGCCTTTACTGATCCTGCCAGCGATTGGCTGTGGTTTACTGGCTGTCGCAGTCCTTAATATCAATAACATGCGCGATATTGAGAACGACCAAGAATGCGGTAAGAAGACGGTCGCCGTGCGTCTTGGGCAAAAACGTGCCAAGCAGTACCACTTTGTCCTACTAGTGGGTGCTGTTATTGCTTTTGCCGCCTATTTGGTGCATCAACCTAGCCCAATATGGATCAGTCTGCCTTTTCTTCTCAGTCTGATTGTGACCTACAAACATGGTCGAGCAGTCTGGTTGGCACAGCAACCAGCGCAGATTGCGCCAATGATGCCTGTAATAGTGAAATGCTCAATGGTGACCAACTTGCTGTTTGCTGGAGTGGTCATAGCTCAAACTCTGGTGAGTTAAATGATGCATGTCATTGCAATGACTTAATGACCCTATATACTCGATGGAGATAACGAACGGTATGGGAAGGAATACTATGGAATACAATACCTCTGCCTTGTGCGACATCTACTTAGAGCAAGTCGATGTCGTTGAGCCCATGTTTAGTAACTTTGGTGGGTGCGCATCGTTCGCAGGCCAGATCACTACGGTGAAATGCTACGAAGACAATGGATTAATCCGTGAGATCTTAGAGCAAGACGGCCTTGGTCGAGTACTGCTTATTGACGGTGGTGGTTCTTTACGCCGAGCTTTGATTGATGCAGAACTTGCGTCAATGGCAGAAGAGAACGAGTGGGAAGGTATTGTTGTTTACGGTTGCGTCCGAGAAGTGGATGAACTGGAAGACATGAGTATCGGTATTCAAGCGATTGCTTCTATTCCAGTAGGCGCAACGTCCCAAGGTGTGGGGGAGGTTGATATTCCGGTTAACTTCGGTGGCGTCACTTTCCTTCCAGAAGATTACCTATACGCAGACAACACAGGGGTGATTCTTTCTCAAGAACCACTTGATGTCGATTTAGAAATCGACGACGATGAAGAAGAAATCGTGGTTAATGAATAACCCGTGAATCTTTACACAAACACCGGCCTAAAGGTCGGTGTTTTGTTTTATGGCCGTGAAGTAAGATAAGTACGACGAAGTTTGGTTGCATAAAGATAGCCCGCTGTTCCTCCGACAATATTGCCTAGTGCAATTCCGACAAAGAGTCCTTCAATACCGTACCACTGACCGCCAAGCCACGCGCATGGTAAGGTAAAAAGAAACAAACGCATAAAGCTCCATTGGAAAGCACGCATCGGTTGATGAAGGGCATTGAGTCCAGAGACCAACATCATCATTATGCCTTGAAAACCATAGCTAAAAGGCACCACCAACAGGTAATGCCAAAGCAGATCTTTTACCGCAACCTCCTGAGAGAAAAGGGCTGCAATCGGGATACTGAGTGGCACCATCATAATGAATATCCCGAGCTGGAAGACGATGGAAAAGCGCATGCTAAGAAATAGACCAGCAAAACTTCTCGTTGGATTATTCGCTCCCATATTCTGGGCGATGAAGGGCGTTAGAGCTGAAGTCAACGCCATTAAAACCAATATCAGAATTGACTCAACTCTCTGCGCTGCGCCATAAGCGGCAACCGCTGCTGTGCCATGAGAAGAGAGCATCATCATTAAAATAGCGCCCGAGATAGGAGTTAGAGCATTAGAGAGTGCCGCTGGAGTACCAATCTTAAGGATTTGTTGCCAGTCTTTTAAGAGAGAATCAAAGTTAGGCAGAGCAAGAAGCTTCTCACGTTTCGCCAATACATAAAGTGAACCGATTAAAGCCCCAAGCCAACTGAATGCACTGGCGATGGCAGCGCCTTGAATGCCAAGTTCTGGAAAAGGTCCGTAGCCAAAGATCAGGAGCGGGTCGAGTAGCCCGTTAATAAATCCAGCTAACATCATGATTTTTGCTGGGGTTTTTGTGTCGCCTGTGGCACGAATTGCACTGTTACCCGCCATTGGGATCACCAGCAGAGGAATGGTGAGATACCATATCTGCATGTACTGTTTTATCAGTGGCAGTAAATCAGTTTTTGCGCCAAGAGCTAGAAATAAAGGTTCTATGGAAAAGAACCCCATCGCTGAAGCGAGCACCACAAGAGTCACAGCCAAGATTAGACCGTGGGTAGAAAATCGCGCAGCGTCTTGAGCTTGACCTTGTCCCAGCAAACGTCCAATGCTGGTCGAGAGACCAATGCCGATTCCCATAGTGATACAGTTGACCGCGAAGGTCACTGGAAAGGTATAGCTGATCGCCGCTAGGGCTTGTGTGCCCAGCAGAGAGATAAAGAAGGTATCGACTAAGTTGAACATCAGAATCGCGATCATGCCGAACGTCATCGGAACGGTCATCTGACGGAGAACTAGGGGAATTGAGCCTGTTAAAAGGCCATGCTTATCCTGCATTCGGCACAACTACTAGTGATCGGAAAAGCGTAGGATACTTGATTGAGCCAACAGACACAAAAAAGGCCAGCAAAAGCTGACCTTTATTCTTTTCTATTATCTAGAAAAATTACGCTTTAGCCGCTGCTGCCGCTTTTGCGATTGCTGCGAAGCTCTTAGCATCTAGAGATGCACCACCAACTAGCGCACCATCGATGTCTGGTTGAGAGAAGTAAGCTTCTGCGTTTTCAGGTTTAACAGAACCACCGTATTGGATAATTACTTGTTCAGCGACTTCTTGGCTCTTCGCAGCGATTAGAGCACGGATAGAAGCGTGAATACGCTGTGCATCTTCAGCTGTTGCTGCTTTACCAGTACCGATTGCCCAGATTGGTTCGTAAGCGATGATTGCATCGTTAAGTGCTTCTACACCGTAAGTATCGATAACAGCGTTGATTTGACGCGCACATACCGCTTCAGTTTCACCAGCTTCGTTTTGAGCTTCAGATTCACCGATACAGAAAACAGGCTTTAGGCCGTTCTCTTTCAGGAAAGCGAATTTCTTAGCGATGAACTCGTCTGATTCGTTGTGGTATTCACGACGTTCAGAGTGACCGATGATGATGTGAGTTGCACCGAAATCTTTCAACATTTCTGGAGACATGTCGCCAGTGAATGCACCACTGTTGTTTAGGTCAGTGTTTTGTGCACCAAGGATGATTTTGTTGCCACCTTTAGCGATTAGCTGTTCCGCTAAGTCAATGTATAGCGCTGGTGGAGCTACAGCAACGTCTACACCTTCAACGCCTTCAAGCTCAGCGTTTAGACCATTTAGCAGCTCTTTTACCATTGCTTTGCTGCCGTTAAGTTTCCAGTTACCCATCACTACAGGACGACGCATAGGAATATCTCCGTGTTTAATCAATTAATGTAAAAAATCTTCGTAAGAATATAACAGATAAAATGGGTTAGATCATGATTACCGTCATGTCTTAACCGGATATCATTTATTGGTAGGAGCAGTCATGCCACATATCTGGTGCAATTGATGGACATATCAGTGATCCATGGTACAGATTGGCTGAAACATGCTCGGAATTAAGCATAGAAATTGGTAATAGTGTTGTCCATTCACCCTTTCTCGTGAAACTCTCTTACATTTGAGGAATACTATGCCAAATCTAGTCATGGAATACTCCAACTCTGTCGATGAACGTGTCAATGTTCAAGGGTTGTTGGAAGACTTACATCAGGTTGCGATCCAGTGTGGGTTGTTTGATATCGGTTCAATCAAGTCAAGGGCACTGCGTTACCACAACTGGTTGATTGGCGATGAAGGAGACAGCGTTGACTTTATCCACATCAGTTTTGAACTGTTAGATGGGCGTAGTACAGAGCAAAAAAGAGAGCTGTCACGTCAATTGATGGATGTGCTGTCAGAGCAGGCAGGGCATGTTCGTAGTCTAACGGTGAATATCCGCGACATGGATAAAGAGAGTTTTCAGAAAGTGGTGAATTAGATTACTTTTATCTAATTATGTTTAAATTTTGGGTATTTAAGATGTCAATGAAAGAACTGTTATTCTCGTTTCACGGTCGTATAGGACGTAAAACCTATTGGACTTGGAATGTGGCTTATTACTTACTAATTGTCGGTTTTGCGTTGGGAATGAATGTTCTGTTTCCATCCATAGCGCATCTTATTTTGCCGGTATTCTTGCTGATTGTTCTTCTACCGGATCTCGCCATCACCGCCAAACGTTGGCATGACAGAGGTAAGTCAAGTTGGTGGTTGCTGCTCAATATTCCCTTAGTGATTGGCCGAATGACCATGCCTGTTGGCGATCCAAGCCAAAGCGCGCAACCAACCACTTTACAAGCAGTGAGCTCAATGGCGGCACTGATTTGTGGTCTATGGATTCTAGTTGAGTGTGGTTTCCTTAAAGGCACGGATGGTGAGAATCAATACGGACCGGAAGGGAAGTAGAACGCTTCGCTCCGAGACCGGACTTCGTCCTGCGAGAGTTTAGAACGGGCTGCGCCCTTCGAGAGATGCACGTTATAGATGCTGAGTAGGTATCTGATACAGAGTTTTTGTTAGGGACTTACGTCTAAAATCCAGAAAAAAGGTTGACGCTTTCACGTCAACCTTCCAAGATTTTCTCGCTACTTCCTCAACAGTACCTGTTCGACTTTATGATTTTGCCCTTTTTGCAAAATTAAGTGTGCGCGTCCTTTGGTTGGCAAAATATTCGCATCTAGGTTTACACCATTGATCGCTTGCCAGATGCTGTGCGCTTTTTCAATCGCCTGTGGTTCAGTCAGCTTAGTGTAATGGCTAAAGTAAGAGCCGGGCTTGGTAAAGGCACCCTGACGAAACTTCAAGAAACGTTCGACATACCACTGTTCAATAATGGTGCTCTCAGCATCCACATAAAGTGAGAAATCAAGAAAGTCGGAAACAAAGACGCGATGAGGATCGTGAGGGTAGTCCATACCACTCTGAAGGACATTTAAGCCTTCAATAATCAGCACATCTGGGCGATCGACCACTTTGACTTCGTCAGTGATGTCATAAGTGATGTGAGAGTACACCGGAACTTCCAGATTCGGTTTACCGGCCTTTACATCAGAGACAAACGCAACTAACTGTTTGATATCGTATGATTCAGGGAAGCCTTTTCGGTGCATGATGCCGCGTTTATCGAGCACTTTCTTTGGGTACAGGAAACCGTCGGTGGTCACCAGCTCAACTTTAGGGTGGTTATCCCAGCGAGATAATAGCGCTTTGAGCAAACGCGCGGTGGTACTTTTACCAACGGCGACACTTCCCGCGATACCAATGATAAAAGGAGGCGCGGACTCTTGATTCGAAAGGAAGTTATTTAATACTGAGTTTCTGCTTTGGCGTGCAGCAACGTAAAGATTTAGCAAACGGGCTAGCGGCAGATAGATTTCTTCAACCTCATCCATCGTAAGGCTTTCATTTACACCTTGTAGCTCAACCAAATCGGTCTCGGATAACGTCATAGGCACAGCGTTACGCAGCGCGGC
The DNA here is from genome assembly GCF_050113655.1 of Vibrio sp. TRT 29B02. NCBI lineage: Bacteria > Pseudomonadati > Pseudomonadota > Gammaproteobacteria > Vibrionales > Vibrionaceae > Vibrio > Vibrio sp. TRT 29B02. The sequence continues at coordinate 968 of NZ_JBNJOJ010000026.1, read as the reverse complement.
CCATTGCTGACGATTAAAAGAGAGATACGGCGTCATAGTCATCCTAACTTGGTTTTACTAATACGATAGAGCAGCGAAAATACAACAACCGCTAAAGATTTCCAACGACATAGTCTACATAAGTCAATTTTTGGCGATGAATTGGGCGAATTTTCAACAAATAAGCCCAAACGGACGAAAAAGAGATTTTTTTTTAAATTTACTATTGCAAGGCAGAAAATCATTCAATAGAATGCGCACCACTTATGCCGACTTAGCTCAGTAGGTAGAGCAACTGACTTGTAATCAGTAGGTCACCAGTTCGATTCCGGTAGTCGGCACCATTCTCTCCTTTAGTAGTGAGAATGGATAGAAAATTTGGAGGGGTTCCCGAGTGGCCAAAGGGATCAGACTGTAAATCTGCTGGCACTGCCTTCGATGGTTCGAATCCGTCCCCCTCCACCATATTCTTTAGGAAATAGCTCACAGAGTTACGTGTTGCGGGCATCGTATAATGGCTATTACCTCAGCCTTCCAAGCTGATGATGCGGGTTCGATTCCCGCTGCCCGCTCCACTCTATTTTGAGTGCTGATATAGCTCAGGCGGTAGAGCGCATCCTTGGTAAGGATGAGGTCGGCAGTTCGAATCTGCCTATCAGCACCAGCTCTATTAAAGCAAACTTTTCCTTTTGATACTTTCTTGCTGCTGAACTACGTTTAGTGTTTGAGAGTAATTTTATTACCAATACTTTTTGGTTGCGTGGTCATCAAAGCCACCTAAATCCGTACCTAGAGGGACAACTCATGTCTAAAGAAAAATTTGAACGTACGAAACCGCACGTAAACGTTGGTACTATCGGCCACGTTGACCACGGTAAAACAACTCTAACTGCAGCTATCTGTACAACACTTGCTAAAGTGTACGGCGGTGAAGCGAAAGACTTCGCATCTATCGATAACGCTCCAGAAGAGCGTGAGCGCGGTATCAC